>NZ_PSUU01000068.1:0-11793 GCF_002932015.1 Rathayibacter sp. AY1H3 | reverse complement strand
CTCCCGCTCGCGCCCGGGCAGTCGGCGCCCGACCCGTTCGAGGCCGCCACCGTCTCGACCTACAACGCCTTCGCGAACACGATCTTCCGCGACACCGCGAACCGCTCGACGACCCCCGCCTCCGACCGCTTCCGCGACTTCATCGCGTCCGGCTGGGCCGAGCGGGAGGAGCCGCTGCCTGCTCCGCGCGAGCAGGCGTCCTTCGCCGCCTCCCGCCGCGAGCGCCTCTCCGCGCTGCACACCGGCGTGCGCATCGTCATCCCGGCGGGCCGCCTCAAGCAGCGCGCGAACGACACCGACTACCCGTTCCGTGCGCACTCGGCCTTCACCTGGCTCACCGGCTGGGGCTCCGACTCCGAGCCCGGCGCGGTGCTCGTCCTCGAGCCCGCCGGGTCCGGCCACAGCGCGACGCTCTACTTCCGCGAGCGCGCGGGCCGCGACTCCGACGAGTTCTACGCCAACCCCGAGATCGGCGAGTTCTGGATCGGGCCGCGTCCGTCGCTCGCGCAGGTCGCGAGCGATCTCGGCCTCGCCACCCGCGGGATCGCCGAGCTCGACGCGGTCCTCGACGCGCACGACGGCGTCCCCCTCGCCGTGCTCCGCGAGGCCGACCCGGCGGTGACCGGCCGTCTCGACGCGGTCGAGGCCGACGAGCGGGCGGACCGCGACGCGGCGCTCGAGCGCGACATCGCCGAGCTCCGCCTGGTCAAGGACGCCTACGAGATCGCCGAGCTGCGCGCCGCCGTCGACGCGACGGGCCGCGGCTTCGAGGACGTCCTCTCCGACCTGCCGCGCATCATCGCCCACGAGAAGGGCGAGCGCCTGATCGAGGGCGTCTTCAACGGACGCGCGCGCGCCGACGGCAACGCGGTCGGCTACGACACCATCGCCGCGGCGGGCCCCCACGCCTGCATCCTGCACTGGACGCGCAACGACGGGCCGGTGCGCCCCGGCCAGCTGGTGCTGCTGGACGCCGGCGTCGAGCAGGACAGCTACTACACCGCCGACATCACCCGCACCTTCCCGGTGGACGGCCGCTACACGGACGCCCAGCGCCGGGTGCACGAGACGGTGCGGGAGGCGGCCGACGCCGCGTTCGCGATCGTCCGCCCCGGCATCCGCTTCCGCGAGGTTCACGCCGCGGCGATGGCCGTCATCGCGCGGCGCACCGCCGAGTGGGGCCTGCTGCCGGTCAGCGCCGAGGAGGCGCTCGAGGCCGACAACCAGCAGCACCGCCGCTACATGGTCCACGGCACCAGCCACCACCTCGGACTCGACGTGCACGACTGCGCCCGCGCACGGCGCGAGATGTACCTCGACGGACTGGTCGAGGAGGGCATGGTCTTCACCATCGAGCCCGGCCTCTACTTCCAGCCCGACGACCTCACGGTCCCGGAGGAGCTGCGCGGCATCGGCGTCCGGATCGAGGACGACGTGCTCGTCACCTCCGACGGCGCCGAGAACCTCTCGGCCGGCATCCCGCGCTCGGCCGACGACATCGAGGCGTGGATGGCCCGACTGGCCCGCTGAGCCCGGTCGCCCGCGGGGAGCCCCGGCCGCTCAGGCGGCGAGGGGCAGCGCGAACTCCCCGCGGGCGGCGGCGAGCGCCAGCCCGTCGAGCAGCGTCGCCAGCTGACCGGCGGGAGCGTCCGGGTCCTCGGGGTGCCACTGCACGCCGACGAGGGGGGCCGCGACGTGCTCGACGGCCTCGATCACGCCGTCCTCCGCCCGGGCGACGACCCGCAGCCCCGGAGCGAGCAGGTCGACCGCCTGGTGGTGCGCGCTCTGCACCGCGAGCGCCTCGGATCCGAAGAGCCCGCCGAGCACGGAGCCCGCCGCGAGCTCGACCTCGTGCCGGTGCATGCGCTGGTGAGCAGGGGCCGCCGCGTTGACGTGCTCCGCCTCCGGCCCCAGGTCCTGCACCAGCGTGCCGCCGAGCGCGACGTTGACGATCTGCAGGCCGCGGCAGATGCCCAGCAGCGGGGTCCGGCGGGCCAGCGCCCGGTGCACCAGCGCGATCTGGGCGGCGTCGGCGCGCTCCGCGTGGGGGCCCTCGGCCGGGTAGCCGCGGTCGGCGCCGTACTGCTCGGGAGCGATGTCCTCGCCGCCCGCGAGGACGAGGGCATCCGCCCCCGCCGTGCGCGCCAGCAGCTCCTCCGTGCCCAGCTCCTCGGCGGCGAAGCGCTCCGCCCGCCAGCCGCGCTCGTGCGCGAGGGCGAGGATGCGGCCGTTCAGGATCTGCACGTAGGCGTGGTACTCCTCGCGGCCCGGTCGCACGCGGGCGACCTCGACGATGGCGAGCGAGCGGGTCATGACTCCATCCTGGGCACGCCGCCGCCGCTGGTCGAACCGCCGTGTCACGCGGTGTCACACTCCGGCCGTACGATCACGGAGTGACCTCGCCGAGCCCGTCCCTCCCGGAGCGCGTGCAGCAGGCGCGCTCCGAGGTCTCCGTCCTCGCCGGGACCACTCCCGAGCGCCGGGTCCGACCGCTGCGCGAGGCCGTCGAGCACGTCGCCGCCGGCGGCTCCCCCGATCCCGGCGCCCTGCTCGACGCGGTCGACTCGCTGGTCGGGCTCGTGACCCGCGCCGAGGTGCAGCTGAGCGGCGTCGAGCGCTCCGTGCGGGACGACCTGGAGCGGGCCGCCACCCTCTCGGACCTGCGCACCTCGGCGCAGCTCGCCTCCGCCGCCGACGTGGCCGTCGCGTGCGCCGCGGCACGGTCGCTCCTCCTCGACGCCGACGACGCCCGGTCGGCCGGCGCCCGCCACGATCCGGCCGCGCTGCTGGTCCTGCTGCTCGACGCCGACTCCGCTCTGGACGCCGTCGTCTCCGGGTACCGCGAGCCGCGAGCCCAGGCCGAGCGCCAGCTCCTCCTGTTCGAGGCGGCGCGCACCGCGGCCCGGCTCGGTGCCGAGTCGGTGCTGCTCCTGGCCGCCGTGCACGGCGAGCGCATCACCGCGGCACCCCGGATCCTCGCGGAGGAGACACTCGGGCAGCTGGACACCGCGGTGCGCCGTGCGGCAGGCGATCCGGCCGGCGCTCTGGACGAGGCCCGCGCCGCCGCCGACCGCGCCCGCTCCGCGCTCGACGAGGCCCTGGTCGACCTCGACGGCGCACCCCCGTCGCTCCGCCCAGCAGCCGTCCCCGGAGGCCTGCCCGCGGCCTGAGCACGCAGGCACCCGGCACCGGCGCGCGTGCCATAGTGAGGGACATGGCCTCCTTCCTCGTCGTCCCCCAGTGGCAGGGCTCGGCGTCGACGCGCGCGATGCGCCTCGTCGACGGAGCCGAGGCGATCCGGGGCGATCTGCCCTCCTCCGCCACCACGACCCTCGACATCCCCGCCGAGGCGGGCGACGCCCAGGACACCGGCATCCGCCGCTACGCCTCGGTCGCCACCGTCGCCGAGCGGGTGCGCGAGGCACTCTCGGGCCGCACCGGTCCCGTGATCACGATCGGCGGCGACTGCGGCGTCGAGTTCGCGGCGATCGGGCACGCCGTGCGCTCGGCACCGGGCCCGGTCGCGCTGGTCTGGCTCGACGCCCACCCGGACGCGCACACTCCCGAGTCCTCCCCCAGCGGCGCCTTCTGCGGCATGGTCCTCTCGGCCGCGCTGGGACGCGGCGTCGGCCTCCTGAGCGCGGGCGCCGAGGAGCGGGTGGCCGACGAGCGCGTCGTCCTCGGAGGTGTCCGCTCCGCCGACGACGGCGAGCTCGAGCGGCTGGTCGAGCGGGGCGCCGCGGTGCTGCCCGCGGACGCCCTCGACCCGGAGTCGCTCGTCGCGGCGGTCGAGGCGACCGGTGCCGCCTCCGTCTACGTGCACCTCGATCTGGACGTGCTCGACCCCGCCGATCTCGCCGGGCTGTTCGACCCGGTGCCCTTCGGCGTTCCCGCCTCGCGCCTCGTCGCGAGCCTCGACGCCCTCCGGTCCCGCTTCCCGCTCGCGGGCGCCGGCGTCACCTCGTTCGCCCCGTCGTCGCCGACCGCGGCCGAGGACGACCTGCCCACGATCCTCCGCCTCCTCGGCGCTCTGTCCCGCGGGGCCTGAGAGAGCCCTGCCATCGGCGCGCAAGCCCGAGCGCGTGTCGGCGGCACCCGGCAAGATGGTCGGACGCGACCGAGCGGAGGAACGATGAGCGACGAGAGACCGCGCGTGCGCACCGAGCGGCGCGGGACCGTGCTCGCGATCGTGCTGGACCGGCCCGAGAAGCGCAACGCCGCCGATCTGCGGCTGCTCGCGGAGCTGGCGTCCGCGTACGGCGAGCTCGACCGCGACCCGGAGCTGCGCGCCGGCGTCGTCCTCGCCGAGGGCGGGCACTTCACGGCCGGGCTCGACCTCGCCGACATCGGGCCCCGCCTGGGCTCCGACGGCCTCGACTTCGTGCCCGAGGGCGGGCTCGACCCCTGGGGCCTGCGCACCCGCCCCGTGAGCAAGCCGGTGGTCATCGGCCTCCAGGGCACCTGCCTCACGCTCGGCATCGAGCTCGCGCTCGCGAGCGACGTCGTCCTCGCCGAGCGGTCCACCCGCTTCGGCCAGATCGAGGTCGCCCGCGGCATCCTGCCCTTCGGCGGAGCGACGCTGCGCTTCCCCCGCGCCGTCGGCTGGGGCGACGCGATGCGCTGGATCCTCACCGGCGACCTCTTCGACGCCGAGGAAGCCCACCGCATCGGCCTCGTGCAGCAGGTCGTCCCCGACGGGACGGTCGCCGAGGCGGCCTGGGCTCTGGCCGCCCGGATCGCCGCGCAGGCGCCGCTCGCCGTGCAGGCCGCCCTGGCCAGTGCCCGGCTCGCGGTCGCCGCGTCCGACGCCGAGGCCGCGGCCGCGCTCCCCGGGGCGCTCGCGCGTCTCGCGGCGTCCGAGGACGCGCGCATCGGCACCGAGGCCTTCCTCCAGCGCACGACGGCGGAGTTCACCGGACGATGAGCGACGAGAGCACCACCGTCACGGCGCCCGGCGGCTCCTCCCTCGAGGCGCAGCAGGAGCGGGCCGCGCAGCAGCTCGAGATCCGGCTCCGCTACGGCGACCAGGTGTGGGAGTTGCGCGAGGTCGACCACTTCGCCGTCTTCTCCCGCCGCAGCACCGCACGGCGCGCCGGGCGCGTCCTCGTGGCCTCCGGCTTCCAGATCGCGATCTCGCGGCTGAGGCTGAGGCAGGTCCTCGTCGCGAGCCACCACGCCGCGGTCGACGCGGAGTCGACCACCGCGTTCCTCCGCCAGGTGATCGAGGCGGTCGAGAGCCACGGCGGCCGCTACGACGGCTGGCGGGCCGAGATCGTGCCGGCGCATTGAGCGCCGGGCACCCACCGACGACGGGGCTCGACGCCTCCGAGAACCCCAGGGAGACAGCATGAGCAGCACGACGGACGAGTTCGACGTCATCGTCATCGGAGCAGGGCCGGTGGGCGAGAACCTCGCGGACCGCGCGGTCCAGGGCGGCCTCACCGCGGCCGTCGTCGAGAGCGAGCTCGTCGGGGGCGAGTGCTCCTACTGGGCGTGCATGCCCTCGAAGGCGCTGCTGCGGCCGCCGATGGCGCTCCGCGCCGCCCGTGATCTCCCCGGCGCGGCGCAGGCGGTGAGCGGAGGAGTCGACGTGCCCGCGCTCCTGGCCCGCCGCGACTCCTTCACCAGCCACTTCGACGACCACGGCCAGGTGCAGTGGCTCGAGGGCGCCGGCATCGAGCTCGTCCGCGGGCACGGCCGCCTGAGCGGCGAGCGCGAGGTCACCGTGACCGGACCCGACGGCGAGGTGCGCGTGCTCCGCGCCCGCTCCGCCGTCGCCGTCGCGACCGGCACCACCGCCGTCGTCCCCGACATCCCGGGCCTGCGCGCGGCATCCCCCTGGACGAGCCGCGAGGCCACCTCGGCCGAGGAGGTGCCGCGGCGCCTCGTCGTCATCGGCGGCGGAGTCGTCGCGACCGAGATGGCGACCGCCTACGCCGGCATGGGCTCCTCCGTCACGCTCGTCGCCCGCAGCGGACTCCTCGCGCCGTTCGAGCCCTTCGCCGGCGAGCTCGTCGGCTCGGCGCTCCAGGAGCTCGGCGTCGACCTGCGCCTCGGCGACTCGCCCGTCTCGGTCGAGCGCCGGTCCGACGGCACCGTGGCGGTGACGCTCGAGGGCGGCGACGTCATCGAGGCCGACCAGGTGCTCGCCGCGACCGGCCGCGCCCCGCACACCCGCGACGTCGGCCTCGAGACGGTGGGCCTCGAGCCCGGCTCCTCGCTGACGGTCGACGACACGATGCTCGTGCTGGGCGGCGACGGTGCTCCCCTCGGCGGCGGGCGTCCGTGGCTCTACGGGGTGGGCGACGTGAACCACCGCGCACTGCTCACGCACCAGGGCAAGTACCAGGCCCGTGCGGCAGGCGACGTGATCGTCGCGCGCGCCACCGGTGCCGAGGTCCACGACGCCCCCTGGGGAGCGCACGTCGCGACCGCGGACCACGAGGCCGTGCCGCAGGTCGTCTTCACCGACCCCGAGGTCGCGTCGGTCGGCCTGACCGCCGCGGCCGCCGAGAAGGCCGGCTACCGCACCCGCGTCGTCGACTACGAGATCGGCTCGGTCGCCGGCGCCGCCCTCGCCGCCGACGGCTACACGGGCACCGCGCGGATGGTCGTGGACGAGGACCGGAAGGTCGTCCTCGGCGTCACCTTCGTCGGCAAGGAGGTCGGAGAGCTGATCCACTCCGCGACGATCGCCGTCGTCGGCGAGGTGCCGCTCTCGCGCCTCTGGCACGCGGTCCCCTCCTATCCGACGATCAGCGAGGTCTGGCTGAGGCTGCTCGAGACCTACGGACGCGACAGCGCGTGAGCGCGCTCCGTCGAGCCGTCGCGACGGTGGCCCTGGATCCGGCGATCACCCGGCCGGGCTACCTCTTCGCGTGCGCGGTCGGACTCGCCTGGGGCGCGCTGTGGAGCACGGGCCCGATCCGGCGCAGCCACGGCCTCGTCGTCTTCACCGGTCTGCCCTCCTGGGCGTTCGGCCGCGGAGGGTCCTGCGTCGGCACGAGCTACCTCACGGGCACCAACGTCTCCGACAGCGTCCTCGAGCACGAGGCCGTGCACAAGGAGCAGTGGCGGCTCTACGGGATGTGGTTCCCGTTCGCGTACACGGTGGCGGGTCGCGATCCGCTGCGCAATCGATTCGAGATCGAAGCCGGTCTCGAGAAGGGCGGATATCTCCGTGGTCACTGACATGACGGGGCGCGTCGTCGTCCTCACCGGAGCCAGTTCCGGCATCGGCCGGGTCGCGGCGGGAGCGCTGGCGTCCGCCGGTGCCCGCGTGGCCGTGGTCGGGCGGAACCCCGAGCGCACCCGCGCGGTCGCCGCCGACGTGGGAGGGGACGCGTTCCTGGCCGACTTCGACCGGCTCGACGACGTCCGCGCCCTGGCCGACGGCCTCCTCGAGCGCTACGAGCGGATCGACGTGCTGGCGAACAACGCGGGCGGGCTCGTCTCCCACCGCGCCGAGACGGTCGACGGCCACGAGCGGACGATCCAGAGCAACCACCTCGCGCCGTTCCTGCTCACGCGGCTCCTGCTCCCGCGGATGATCGAGACCTCGAGGGAGCGGGCCGGCGTCCGCGTCGTCTCCACGGCGAGCCTCGCGAACCGCTTCGGTCGCCTGAGGCTCGACGACCTCGACAACCGCCGGGGTCCGTGGCTCGGCGGCTGGCGGGCGTACGGCACGTCGAAGCTGGTGACGATCCTCTTCATCCGCGAGCTGGCGGAGCGCCTGCTGACGACGTCGGTCGACGCGTACTCGTTCCACCCGGGCGTCGTCTCGACGAGCTTCGGTGCCGACAGCACGATGATGAAGCTGATGACGAGCCTCTCGGTCGGCTCCTTCGGCATCTCCGCCGAGGCGGGTGCGGTGCCGCTGATCACCCTCGCCTCCGAGCCCGACGTCGGTGCCGCCAGCGGCACCTACTTCGACCAGCTGACGCCGCACGGCTCCCTGAACCCCCAGGCCCGCGACCGCGCTCTCGCCCACGACCTCTGGACCCTCTCCAGCCGCCTCGTGGGCGTCTCGCCCACCCTGTAGCCCGCTGCCGCTCCCCGCCGCCGCCGACTCGACGCCGGGGCGGCGCGGAGCACCCGGCGCGCTCGTCGGGTGGATCTCGACACGCCCTCTCCGAGGGCTGCCCGATCAGCAGGTCTGCGCGCGGTCGCCCGACTCGGTCTGTGCCCGCGAGCTGCTCGATCAGCCGCGAAATCGGTCGGGCGTGGATCTCGAAACTCCCTCTCCGAGGGCTACCCGATGAGCATGTCCGGGCGCGGTCGCCCGACTCGCCAGGCACCCGAGAACCGCTCGATCACGCGCGAAGTCCGTCGGCAGTGACTCTCGAGACGCCCTCTGCGAGATCCACTCGATCAGCATCGTCCTCCGCGGTCGCACCTCCAGCCCGCCGTCCCCCCCGCGGTCGCGCCCCCGGCGCGCCGCATCCTCTGCGGTCGCGCCCCTGGCGCGCCGTCCCCCTTGCGGTCGCGCCTCCGGCGCGCCGTCCCCCGCGGTCGCGCCTCCGGCGCGCCGATCCTCTTCGAGCAGTGCCCGGAGCGTCGCAGGGCGTCGTTCTGCAAGGCGGAGGAGGAAGCGATACCGGCGGTATCGCGCCCGACGACAACGCCGCAGAACGTCGCCCTGCGGCGCTCCGGGTCAGTTGGACTCTTGGCGGCCGAGGCGCCAATACCCCATGAACGCCACCCGCTTCCGGTCGAGTCCGAGCTCGGTGACGAGGCAGCGGCGGATCAGCTTCACGGCGCCGGCTTCTCCGGCGATCCAGGCGTAGAGGCCGGGGTCGGTGCTCTCGTCGGGGACCTCCCAGAGCATCTCGTGGTCGACGTCGATGTCGCTGACGTCCACGCCGCGGTGGTGGGCGGTGAGGAAGCGGGTGGCCCAGGCGCGGACCGCGTCGCCGAGGGCCGCTCCGGGGGCTGCCGCGTGGGCGCGGACGATCCAGGTGACGTGGACGCCAGCGGGGTGGCGGAGCGGGAGGCGGTCGTGGGCGGTGGGGACCTCGAGGAACGCGGCTCCGGTGGCGTCGTCGTCGAGGCTCTCGAGGATCGCGGCGATGGCGGGGACGGCCGTCTCGTCGCCGGCGAGGAGGAGGGAGGTGGCGGCGCCGGGGTGGAACTCGACTCCGCCGCCGGGGAGGTCGGAGCGCGTGTCGGGCGCGATGATGACGATCTGGTCGCCGGCACGGGCGCTCTCGACCCAGGCGGAGGCCGGTCCGGTGTCGCCGTGGGCGGCGAAGTCGATGTCGACCTCGGCGTCCTCGGGGCGGACGGCGCGGATGGTGTAGGTGCGGAGCGGGTTCCGGAGCTCGTCGGGGAGCTGTCGCCAGCGGCCGTACCAGTCGGGGTCGAGTCCGTCGGGTCCGTCGGGGTCCGAAACGGAGGCGAGGAAGGCGGGGGCGTCGGAGGCGGCGGTGGGGACGACGAGCTTGATGCGCTGGTCGGGGCCGGTGCAGCCGACGTGGTCGAGGCCGGTGCCGGTGAGGGTCACGCGGATGAAGTGCGGGGCGATCCGGGTCGCTGCGGCGACGGTCGCGAGGTACGGCCGGTAGGCCGGTCGGGCGGGGGCGGCGGTCGTCGGGGGCATCGCCTCAGTCTCGCACAGAAGGTAAGCCTTGCCTAACACTCAGCCGGGACGCCCGGCGGACGGTCAGCGCGCGGCGTGCTCGGCGGAGGTGCGCAGGCGCGCCTCGACGTCGGCGGCGAGCTCGGCGACGACGGGGCCGGCCCCGCCGATCCAGGCGCAGAAGTCGTGGCGGCCGTCGGCCCACGGGTAGTCGCCGTCGACGACCGACATCTCGCCGACCCAGGCCCGGACCGCGCGGTCGAGTGCGACTCCGCGGGAGCATCGCTCACCGGTGCCGGGGGCGCCCGAGCGCTCGGAGCGGCCGAGCCAGGTGACGCAGACCCGTCCGGGGGCGGCGAGCGGCGGCAGTCCGTGCGCGTCGTCGACCTCGACGAAGACCTGGCCGCGGGCGTTCGCGGGGAGGGTGTCGAGGATGCTCTGGATCCACGGCACGACGGTCTCGTCGCCCGCGATCAGGAACTGCTTCACGTCGACCGGCGCGGAGCCGTCGCGGTCCTCGAACATGCACATCGTGTCCGAGTATAGGCAAGGCTTACCTCAGTGACCAGAGCCGGACCTGACCATCCGCCGTGCGGCCGCGCCCGGACCCGTCACCGCTGCGGCCTCCCCCGTCACCACTGCGGCGGGTGCCGCCTCTGCCAGCGCGCCCGCCGCTCGAGCTGTGCGCCGATCGCCAGCAGCGTCGCCTCGCCGCCGGGTCGCCCGATCAGCTGGACTCCCATCGGCAGGCCCTCCTCCGTGGTGCTCAGCGGAAGGGTGATCGCGGGGAGGCCGCTCACGTTCACGAAGGACGTGTACGGCGTGTAGAGGCACTGCTGCTCGAAATTGCGCTCGGGATCCTCGAGGTCGTACCAGCCGACGGGACGCGGCGTCATCGCCAGCGACGGCGTCAGGACCGCGTCGACGCCGGAGAACGCCGCGATCACCGCGCGCTCGTAGCCCGAGAGCCAGGACGCCGCCTCGACGATCTCGCGGGCGGAGCGCCGGCGTCCCTCCTCCACCAGCCAGCGGGTCAGCGGCTCCAGCAGATCGAGGTCCGCGCCCTCGACGGGCAGGGTCGCGGCGCCGCTCTGCCACAGCGTCCGGAACGCGGCGGGGTACGGGGCGCTCGGGGGGAGCGACGCCTCCTCGAGCCCGTGGCCGAGCGCGGCCAGCGCGGCGATCCCCTCGTCCAGCGCGGCGCGCGCCTCCGGAGCGAGAGCGATCTCGTACTCCTCGTCCCAGGGCGAGTCCGTCAGCACGCCGATCTGGAAGCGCCCCTCTCCGCGCACCGCGGCGCCGAGGAACGAGCCGTCGCCGTCACCGGGCGCGCCGAGCGACCAGCGCTGCGGGAGGCGGCCGTTCGTCCGCTCCAGCATGCCCTCGAGCAGGAGGCCCGCGTCGGCGACCGAGCGGGTGATCGGCCCGGCGACCGTCAGGCCGCCGACTCCGCCGATGCCGGAGAGCGCGGCGACACGTCCGCGGGAGGGCTTCAGTCCTACCAGGCCGCAGGCCGCGGCGGGGATGCGGATGGACCCGCCGCCGTCCGAGGCGGGGGCGAACGGCAGCAGTCCCGCGGCGACGGCGACCGCCGCTCCTCCACTGGATCCGCCGGCCCCGAGGCGGGTGTCCCAGGGCGTGACGGCGGGCGGGCCGATGCGCGTCTCGGTGTAGGAGGGCATCCCGAACTCGGGCGTCGCGGTCTTGCCGAGGCTGACCGCTCCCGCCGCGTCGAGCACCTCGACGATCTCGTCGGAGGCGGTGGGCACGTGGTGCTCGCGCAGCCGCGATCCGGATGCGGTCCGCACGCCCGCGCGCCGCCAGAGGTCCTTGTCGCCGCTCGGCAGGCCCCAGAGCGGAGCGGTTCCGGGCCCCGTGCCGAGCGCTGATGCCCGCTCCCGCGCCCGATCGGCGGTCACCGTGGCGAAGGCGCCCAGCTCCCCGTTCCAGCGCTCGATCCGGGCGAGGTAGTGATCGGCGAGCTCGAGAGGCGTGACCTCTCCGCGCTGCAGCCAGTCCCACTGCTCCTGGGCGCTGAGGTGGTGGAGTTCGAACATGGAACGACCCTATTCCGCCGCTCCGGGGAGCCGGCGGAACAGGGTCGTGGGGGTCAGGCCGCGCGGCGGCCGCTCTCGCTCGCCTCGTCGATGCCCTTCCGGGCGCCGTCGGGCACCACGGTGTCGCGGTCGATGCGGGCGCCGGTCGCGATCACGGCC
>NZ_PSUU01000067.1:0-11991 GCF_002932015.1 Rathayibacter sp. AY1H3 | reverse complement strand
CGTCGCGACGGCCGGAGGAGGCGTCCTCGACGTCGGCGGGTACACCGTCACCGCCGCGGCGGCCGTGGTGCAGGCCGCGACCGGTGCCGCCGTCGCGGAGCCCGTCGAGTTCGACGCGAGGGGCAGCCTCGGCCCGACCGGCGTCGACGAGTGGAGCGTCGCCCGCGCGACCTACCGCGGCGGCATCACCGCGACCCTCCGCACCGGCGTGGCACTCGACGACGTGAACGCCCTGACGATCCACGGCACGCGCGGCCGTCTGCACGTGGCCGACCCGTGGTTCGGTACGTCTGACACGGGCATCGAGATCAGCGTTGTCGGGGAGGAGCCGCGCATCCTCACGTTCGAGGGGGAGGGCCCCTACGCGCTCGAGGCGGATGAGACGACCGACGCCCTGGCGGCCGGTTCGGTCGAGGCGCCGCAGATGACGCTCGAGGAGACGCTCGCGACGGCCCGCACGCTCGACCGCTGGCGCGCCGCGATCGGCCTGCGCTTCCCGTTCGAGGCCGAGACCGCGGACATCCCGACGGTGTCCGGGCGGCCGCTGCGCGCGGCGTCGGACAGCCCGATGCTCTTCGGCGAGATCCCCGGCGTCGGCAAGCGGATGTCGCGGCTCGTGATGGGCGTCGACAACCAGCCGGATCTGGCGCACGCCTCGGCGATCTTCGACGCGTTCGTCGAGCAGGGCGGCACCGCCTTCGACACCGGCTACATCTACGGCGACGGCGAGATGGAGGGCCGCCTCGGCCGGTGGATCCGCAACCGCGGCATCCGGGAGGACGTCGTCGTGATCACCAAGGGCGCGCACACCCCCTACTGCGATCCGGAGTCGCTCTCCCGGCAGCTGCTCGAGAGCCTCGAGCGGCAGGGCACCGACTACGCGGACATCTACCTGATGCACCGCGACAACCCCGAGGTGCCGGTGGGTGAGTTCGTCGACGTGATGGACGAGCACCAGCGCGCCGGGCGGATCCGCGCCTACGGCGTCTCGAACTGGACGCCGGCGCGCTTCGACGAGGCGCAGGAGTACGCCCGCACCCACGGGCGGGCCGGGTTCCAGGCGCTGAGCGACCACTTCGGCCTGGCCGAGGCGTACGACGTGCCGTGGGAGGGCTGCGTCCACGTCACCGACCGGGCGTCGAAGGAGTGGCTGGTCGAGCGGCAGATCCCGCTGCTGCCGTGGTCCTCGCAGGCCCGCGGCTTCTTCACCGGTCGCGCGCGCCCGGACGACACCAGCGACGCCGAGCTGGTGCGCTGCTACTACGGGCCGGACAACTTCGAGCGCCTGCGCCGAGCCGAGCAGCTGGCGGCCGAGCACGGTGTCGGAGCGACGGCGATCGCGCTGGCCTACGTGCTCGCGCAGCCGTTCCCCACCTTCCCGCTCTTCGGGCCGCGCACGATCACCGAGCTGCGCTCGTCGATGCGCGGCCTGTCGATCGAGCTGACTCCGGAGCAGACGGCATGGCTCGACCTCCGCGCCTGAGCGGTGCCGAGGCCGGCGGCCGCGCGACGATCCACGACGTCGCGGCCGCCGCCGGGGTCTCCCGCCAGACCGTCACCCGCGCGATGAACGGCATGCCGGGCATCAGCGAGGAGACGAAGCGGCGGGTCCTCGACGCCGCGGAGCAGCTGTCCTACCGCCCGTCGCGGTTCGGCCGCGGCCTGGTCACCGGCGGCGAGCACCAGCTCGGGCTCGTCGTCGACGACCTGCGGAATCCGTGGTCGCCGGAGCTCGCCTCGGCCGTCGTCCGGGTCGCGGCGGCGCGGGGCTGGAACGTGTCGCTCGCGGACGTGGGCCTCGCCGCCGACTCCGACCGGATGATCCAGGCGCTGGGCGCGCAGACCGACGCGGTGATCGGCACCTTCGGCGATCGTGCTGCGGAGTGGATCGAGCGGCTCGGCTCCGTGCCCGTCGTCGAGCTCGACCCGACCGGCGATCCGCTGCGCGCCGCGGTGCTGCTCGACCACTCCGAGGCCGTCGAGGCGCTGGCCGATCATCTGGCGGGATCGGGCGTGAGGCGCCCGGTGGTCGTCGACGTCTCGCGGGATGCCCGGCCGAGCCGGCGAGCGGAGCTTCTGATCCGGGCCTTCTCCGCGCGCGGACTCGAGGCCTCCGTCGTGCGCGCCGAGGGCCCCACCGCTCAGGCGGCCGCGGACGCGACCGAGCGGATCATCGCTCGGCCCCGGGTCGCCGACGCGATCGTCGCGTTCAACGACCTCTGCGCGCTCGGCGTGCTCTCCGCCTGTCGTCGGGCGGGCGTCGACGTGCCCGGCGACGTCCGGGTGGTCGGGATCGACGGCCTCTCGATCGGGCGGCTGCTCGCTCCGACTCTGACCACCCTCGCCGTCGATCTCGACGAGCTCGCGCGGCACGCCCTCGACCTCGCGGTCGCCATGATCGCCGGCGAGCTCCCCCGGGGCGGCCCGGAGGTTCACCGCACCGTCCGCCACCAGCTGGTGCTCCGCGAGTCGGCCTGATCGCCCGCCGATCTCGCGGACGGACTCGCCCGCGTGCGCGGCGCGGATCTCCTCGCCAGCGGCTCGATACTCAGCCGGGCGATCCGGTCACCGGTCCGCGAGCTCGTCCAGCGCCGCGAGGATCTTCCTGCGGTCACGGTGCAGCTTCCACCAGCTGACCGTGTGGCGAGCGGTGATCAGGCCGAGCTCCACCAGGTCGCGGAGGCCCTCCTCTACTCGCCGCCCGCCCGCTCCCCGAACTCCACGAGCTTCGCGAACAGGTCCTCGATCAGCCAGCGGGTGTCGAACGCGTCGCAGACCCGGATCGTGTACGGCCCGGAGTCGGGCAGGAGCTCGCCGTCCGCGGAGAACCGCGGTGCGCGGCGCTCCCGCCAGCGTCCGCCGGCGGGGTTCATCACGGCGCCGATGGCCGGGCTGTCGCCCAGCGACCGGAAGTCGAGCGGCCCGTACGGGATGGTGTCGTTGAACGCGATCAGCTGGTCCACCAGGTAGTCCCCGAGCGGGCTTGTGCCGCGCAGGCGCGTCCGCAGCTCGGCGTGCCCGACTCCGACTCCGGAGTACACGGGCATCGGGATCTGCCACAGGGCGATGCCCGACTCGAGGACGCGGTTCGCGGCGTCGACGTCGTTGATCAGGTTGAACTCGGGGCTGTAGGCGGGGATCTCGTCGTAGGGCGGGCCGCCGACCCAGACGACCACGACGTCGCGGGAGGCGATCGACGGCTCGAGCAGCAGGGCGGCGGCGACGTCGGTCAGCGGCCCGAGCACGGCGATCCACAGGCGGCCCTCGTCGCGCAGCGCCTCGGCCACGATCAGGCGGGCGCCGTCCGACGCCTCGGCGGGCTGGGCCGACTCGGCGCCGTCGACGACGGTCACCGTCGAACCCGCCAACTCCACGATGCGATCGATCTCGGCGCGCGACTCCGGCATGCTCCCCGGCCGGCCGAAGTGCGCCGCGACCAGACCGCGGACGTCGAGGGTCTCGGTCAGCAGCGCCTGGATGATCGCGAACTGGTCGTCGGCCTCGTTCGCGGCGTCGGTGCTGACGATCAGGCGGTGCGGGGGAGGCGGGGTCATGCGGACTCGCGCTGCACGAGGGTCGTCGCGAGGATCGGCTGCCGGTCGACCGGGCGGCCCTGCACGACGGCGACGACGGTCTCGGCGGCGACGCGGCCCATGTCCTCCAGGGGCTGCCGGATGGTCGTGAGGGTCGGATCCGAGGTGGTCGCGATGACGACGTCGTCGAAGCCGATGACGGAGACGTCGGCGGGGACGCGGCGGCCGGACGCCTGCAGGACGCGGATCGCGCCGTTGGCCATCAGGTCGGAGGAGGCGAAGACGCCGTCGAGGTCGGGGTGGCGCTGCAGGAGGCGCGCCATCGCGGCGGAACCGCTCTCGAGGGTGAACTCGCCGTGCACGATGGGGCTGGAGTCGAGGCCGAGCTCGGTCAGCTCGTCGCGCCAGCCGCGGATGCGGTCGCGGGCGGGCTCCATGTCGTGCGGGCCGGCGATGATGCCCAGGCGCCGGCGGCCGGAGTCGGCGAGCGCGCGGGCGGCGAGGCGGCCGCCTCCATAGTTGTCGGAGTCGATGACGATCGCGTCCTCGGGCAGGGCGACGCGAGGGCGGCCGACCCAGGCGATCGGCACGGGGGAGTCGGCCAGCGCCTGGGCGAGGTGGGTGATCTCGTGCTGGAGGATCACGATCGCGCCGTCGACGGCCCGCGAGCGGAGGAAGCGGGGGATGCGGTCGCTGTCGTCGTGGTCGGCGGGCAGCAGCACGGGCTGCACCTCGCCGGCGTAGAGGCCCTTCGCGGCGCCCTTCAGCACCGAGGTGAAGAACGTCCCGGTGAGGCTGTCGAGCTCGTTGAAGGCGACGATCAGGGCGATGGCCCCGGCCCGCCCGCCGCGGAGCATCCGGGCGGCGCTGTTCGCCTCGTAGCCGAGGGACTTCGCGGCGCGCTCGACCGCGGCGGTCATCCGGACGTCGACATTGGTGCCGCCTGCGAGCACACGGGCGGCGGTGGCGCGCGAGACGCCCGCGGCCTGGGCGACGTCCACCAGCGTGGGTCGAGTCATGCTGCTTCCTTCTGCGAGGGGAGGTTCCGGCTTCCGCGCCTCCCCGCGGAGCACGGTGGGGAGAACGTCGGAGTGAAGACTCGCACGGGGCGGCGGGCGGCCGTCCGGAACTGCTCGATTTGCGAAACTTCCCTTTGATACTAGGCGGAGATCGTTATCTCGCGGAGACCGGTTCTCGCTTGCATCGTGCTCGCGGGCGGGTTAGGTTGGCCGCCAAGAGATCGTTCTCTGAGGCCCGCCCTCACCGAAACCCTGCGAATCCCCAACGAAGAGGAATTGTCGTGAAAAGAAGCCTGACGGCCGTAGCCGCAGCAGCAGCAGTAGTCGCGCTCACCCTGACCGGGTGCTCGTCCGGAGGGGGAGGAGGCGCCTCGGACGACCCGAACGCCGAAGCCACCTTCTGGTCCTTCACCGGCATCAACGCCAAGGACAGCGTCGACGAGTACCTCGCGAAGATGCCCGACGCGAAGATCAAGCTCTCCGAGGTCGGCAGCACGACCGAGACCGCCACCGCCCTCACCGCGGCCCTCGCCGGCGGCAAGGTGCCCGACCTGGTCATGATCCAGAACGACGACCTGCCCCAGTTCGTCGCCAACAGCTCGAACTTCCTCGACCTGCGCACCCTCGGCGGCGACGACGTCGCCTCGACCTACCTCCCGTGGGCCGCCTCCGCCGCGACCGCCGACGACGGCTCCGTCGTGGGCGTCCCGACCGACGTCGGCGGACTGGGCTTCGCCTACCGCGCCGACCTCTTCGAGCAGGCCGGCCTGCCGACCGAGCCCGACCAGGTCGCCGAGCTCTGGAAGGACTGGCCGTCCTTCATCGAGACCGGCAAGAAGTACACCGAGGCGACCGGCAAGCCGTTCGTCGACAACATCGAGACCAGCGTCTTCTTCTCGACCGTCAACCAGGTCTCGGAGAAGTACTACTCGCCCGACGGCGAGCTGGTCTACGACACCAACCCGCAGGTGAAGGACGCGTTCCAGGTCGCCGTGGACACCAAGGACGCCGGCATCAGCGCCGGCATCGCCGCCTGGTCCTCGGGCTGGGCTCCGGGCCGCGCGAACGGCGCCTTCGCCGTGACGATCGCCCCCTCGTGGATCCTCGCCGGCATCAAGACCGACGCCCCCGACACCGCCGGCAACTGGCGCGTCACCAGCGTCCCCGGCATCGGCGGCAACTGGGGCGGCAGCGTCATCGCCATCCCCGCCCGCGCCGAGCACCCCGAGGCCGCCTGGCAGTACATCAAGACGATGATGTCGGCTGAGGGCCAGACCGACCACTTCAAGGCCTCGGGCACGCTGCCCGCCGCCACCGAGGCGGTCGCCAGCGAAGAAGTCCAGTCGTACACCGACCCGTTCTTCGGCGACTCGAAGATCGGCGAGGTCATGGCGACCTCCGTCGAGCAGTTCCCGTCCTTCTACAACGGACCGGACACCACCCCGATCAACGGGGCGCTCCTCAACACCCTCGTCGAGCTGGAGGCCGGCAACGTGACCTCCGACAAGGCGTGGTCGACCGCACTCGACACGGCCAAGCAGGCCATCGGCGGCTGATCGCCCCACCCACCTGAGCGGCCCGGCGCCTCGCGCGCCGGGCCCCTCCCCCCTTTCTCGACGGAGGTACTCCCGTGTCAACGGTGACAGCAGCACCACCCCGCAAGCAGCGCAAGCAGCCCAGCGCGCCGGTCCAGAAGGCCGCGCGGATCCGCAACTCCCTCTCGGAGCGGATCGCCCCCTACGCGTACGTCGCGCCCTTCTTCATCATCTTCATCGTCTTCGGGCTCTTCCCGCTCCTGTTCACGTTCTACGTCTCGCTCTTCGACTGGAACCCGATCGGCGAGCAGACCTTCGTCGGCATCGCGAACTTCCAGCAGCTCTTCGCCGACTCCCGGTTCTGGAACGCGCTGGTGAACACCTTCGGCATCTTCATCATCTCGACGGTGCCCCAGCTGCTGTTCGCCCTCTTCCTCGCGCACCTGCTGAACCACGCCCGCCTCCGCTGGGCGAACTTCTTCCGCATGGCGCTGCTGGTGCCGTACATCACCTCCGTCGCGGCGACCGCGATCGTGTTCGCGCAGATCTTCGACAAGAACTTCGGCCTGATCAACTGGTTCCTCGGCATCTTCGGACTGCCGTCGATCAACTTCCTCGCCACGAACTACGGCTCCTGGATCGTCATCTCGACGATGGTCTTCTGGCGCTGGTTCGGCTACAACACGCTCCTCTACCTGGCGGGCCTGCAGTCGCTGCCCCGCGAGATGTTCGAGGCGGCCTCCGTCGACGGCGCGTCCAGCTGGCAGCAGTTCCGCCACCTGACGATCCCGGCGCTGCGCCCGATCATCGTCTTCACCGTGATCATGTCGACCATCGGCGGTCTGCAGATCTTCACGGAGGCGCTCCTGGTGGCTCCCGAATCGGGCCTCACCTGCGGCGCCGGCCGGCAGTGCCAGACGCTGGCGCTCTTCCTCTACGAGCAGGGCTTCGGCCAGTTCAAGTTCGGCTACGGATCCGCCATCGGCGTCGTGCTGTTCGTGATCGTGGTCCTCGTCTCCCTCCTCAACTTCTACCTCTCCACCCGCACCCGGAAGGAGGCCGTCTGATGTCGGATGTGATCGACCAGGCCGTCCCGCAGACGCTGGCCCCCACGGTCCAGAAGGCACAGCTGCCGAAGCGGCGCGGGAAGGGCGGCGGAGTCGGCTGGCCGACCTACGTCTTCCTCGTGATCGCGGTGCTCGTCTCGATCTTCCCGCTCTACTACATGTTCGTCGTCGCGTCGGTCGGAGCGACCGCCGTCACGTCGATCCCGCCGCGCCTGTACCCGGGCACGAACTTCATGGCGATCGCCGAGAAGGTGTTCGACACCGTCCCGTTCATCGCCTCGATGCTGAACAGCCTCATCGTGTCGCTGAGCATCGCCGTCATCTCGGCGATCCTCTGCGCGATGGCCGGCTTCGCCTTCGCGAAGCTGCAGTTCCCGGGCCGCAACGTGCTGTTCCTCATCGTGCTGCTGACCATGACGGTGCCGGCGCAGCTGAGCATCATCCCGCAGTACCTGATCGTCTCGGCGCTCGACTGGGTCGACACCCTCCAGGCGATCATCGTGCCGGGCCTGGCCAGCGCCTTCGGCATCTTCTGGATGCGGCAGCACATGTCCACGACGGTCAGCGACGAGCTGATCCAGGCGGCCCGCATCGACGGCGCCAACTCGTGGCAGCTGTTCTGGCGCATCGCCTTCCCGGTGGTCCGCCCCGCGGCGTTCGTCCTCGGGCTGATCACGTTCACCGCCGTCTGGAACGACTTCATGTGGCCGTTCATCGTCCTCAAGTCGCCGGAGCTGTTCACGGTGCAGATCGCGCTGAAGCAGCTGCAGGCCAACCGCTCGATCGACGTCGCCCTGGCGATGGGCGGATCGTTCATGGCCACCCTCCCGCTGCTGATCGCGTTCTTCTTCGTCGGCCGCCGGATGGTGTCCGGGATCATGGACGGGGCGTTCAAGGGCTGATGCACGACGCTTCCCCAGCACTGCCCGGGACGGACGCCGCGCGTCCTCCCGGGCGGGACTGGCGGGACCGCGCTCTGCCTCCGGCCGAGCGCGCCCGCCTCCTGACCCAGGAACTCACCCTCGAGGAGAAGGCGGCGCAGCTCGGCTCCGTCTGGCTCACCGACTCCGCCGACGACTTCGCCCCGAAGCTCGACGACGGGCCCGCCGCGGGCGACGACCTCTTCACCGGCGGCCTCGGCCAGCTGACCCGCGTGTTCGGCACCGAGCCGGTCACCGTCCCCGAGGGCGTCCGCCGGCTCCGCGAGCTGCAGGAGCGCGTGGTCGCCGGCAGCCGCCTCGGCATCCCGGCCATCGCGCACGAGGAGTGCCTCACCGGGCTGGCCGCGTACGGCGCGACCGCGTTCCCCACTCCGCTCGCCTGGGCGGCGACCTTCCATGAGGAGCTCGTGGGCGAGATGGCGGAGGCGATCGGCTCGGACATGCGCGCCCTCGGCATCCACCAGGGCCTCGCCCCGGTCGTCGACGTCGTGAAGGACTACCGCTGGGGCCGCGTCGAGGAGACCCTCGGCGAGGACCCGTACCTGGTCTCG
Source organism: Rathayibacter sp. AY1H3 (assembly GCF_002932015.1). Taxonomy (NCBI): domain Bacteria; kingdom Bacillati; phylum Actinomycetota; class Actinomycetes; order Micrococcales; family Microbacteriaceae; genus Rathayibacter; species Rathayibacter sp. AY1H3. The sequence goes on along the minus strand of NZ_PSUU01000067.1, from coordinate 3,345 downwards.
CAGCTCGGCGCCGCCTACGTCGCGGGGCTGGAGGGGACCGGCGTCGTCGCGACGCTGAAGCACTTCGCCGGGTACGCCGCCTCCCGCGGCGCCCGCAACCACGGACCCGTGAGCATGGGGCCGCGCGAGCTCGCCGACACGGTGCTGCCTCCGTTCGAGGCCGCCCTGCGGCACGGCGGCGCCCGCAGCGTGATGACCTCGTACACCGACATCGACGGCGTGCCCAGCAGCGCCAGCAGGCACCTGCTGACGACGCTGCTCCGCGACCGCTGGGGCTTCGAGGGCACGGTCGTCGCCGACTACTGGGCGGTGCCGTTCCTCCAGGCCATGCACCACGTCGCGGTCGACGCGGCCGACGCGGGGCGCCTGGCGCTGCACGCCGGGGTCGACGTCGAGCTGCCGCAGACGGCGGCGTACGGCGAGCTGCCGCGCCTGATCCGCGAGGGCGTCGTCGACGAGGCCGACCTCGACCGCTCCGTGGCCAGGCACCTCCGCCACAAGTTCGAGGCGGGCCTGCTCGACGGCGGCCCGCTGGTGCCCGAGGGAGCCGAGGACGTCGACCTCGACAGCGCCCGCAACCGCGCGATCTCGTCGCGGATCGCGGAGGAGTCGGTCGTGCTGCTGCGCGACGAGGACGTCGCGCAGCTGCTGTCCTCCGGCTCGCTCGCCGTCGTGGGACCGGCCGCGGACCAGTTCCGCAGCCTGGTCGGCTGCTACGCGTTCCCCAACCACGTGCTCTCCAAGCACCCCGGCCACGACCTCGGGCTGTCGATCCCGACGGTGCTGACGGCGCTGCAGGAGGAGTTCGGAGCGTCGCGCGTGCGCTTCGCGGAGGGCGGCTCGATCACCTCCGCGTCGACCGACGGCGTGCAGGAGGCGGTGGACCTCGTCCGCGGCTCCGACGCGGCGGTCGTCGTGGTCGGCGACATCGCCGGGCTCTTCGGCGACGGCACCTCGGGCGAGGGCTGCGACGCGGCCGACCTCCGCCTCCCCGGAGCGCAGGAGCCGCTGGTGACGGCCGTGCTCGAGACCGGCGTGCCCACCGTGGTGGTCGTCCTCTCGGGCCGGCCCTACGCGCTCGGGGCGTTCGGAGCGGCGCGCGGACTCGTGCAGGCGTTCTTCCCGGGAGCGGACGGGGCGGCCGCGGTCGCCGGCGTGCTCTCGGGCCGCGTGGCTCCGACCGGGCGCCTGCCCGTGCAGATCCCGCGGCTCCCGTCCGCCTCGACCACGTACCTGCAGCCGTCCCTCGGGCTCTCGAACCCCGGGATCACGGCGCTGGACGCGACTCCGCTCTACCCGTTCGGCTACGGGCTGACCCGCGGCGCGGTGACGTATACGGAGCTGGCGACGGCGGCGGAGCTGCCGGTCGGCGGATCGCTCGACGTGGCGGTGTCGCTCCGGAACGACGGCGCCGACACGGTCGAGGTGGTGCAGCTCTACGCGGGCTACCCGACCTCGGCGGTGGTGCGGCCGGTCGCGCAGCTCATCGGCTTCGCGCGCGTGCCGATCGCGGCGGGCGAGACGATGACGGTGCACTTCCACGTCGACGCGGCCCGGCTCGCGGTGACGGGGGAGGACGGCCGGCTCGCCGTGGACCCGGGGCCGCTGCGGCTGACGGCCGGCGCCTCGGCGGCGGACGCGGCGGTGACGGCGGAGGTGTCGATCACGGGGGAGCGGCGGCTGCTCGCCGAGCGGGCGCTGCGGACCCCCTGGTCGGTGGCGCGAGGCTGAGCGGTCGGCGCCTCAGGGGGGAGGGGCCGGCCGCTCGCGGGGGCGGGCCGGCGGTGCCGGCTCGCGACCCCGCGGAAGTCGCGGTACTCGCGCGCGAGTCCTGCGACTTCCGCGGGGTCGGCGGCCGGGAGCGCGACGGCCGCGTAGCACCGCAGTCGCCAAGCGCAAGGGGCCCGCGCGAGCCGGGGGCCCGGCCTAGCGTGGAAGGAGCGGCGCCGCCGGTGGCGGCCCGCGGAGAAGACCGATGCAGAGGAGAGTCATGCCCGCCCTGACCGACACGTTCACGCTGTCCAACGGAGTCGCCATCCCGAAGATCGGGTTCGGCACCTGGCAGATCCCCGACGGCCCCGAGGCCTACGACGCGACGACCGCCGCGCTCGAGGCCGGCTACCGCCACATCGACACCGCCCGCGCCTACGGCAACGAGGCGAGCGTCGCCCGGGCCCTGCGCGACAGCGGCGTCCCGCGCGACGAGGTGTTCATCACCACCAAGCTCCCGGCCGAGGTGAAGGACTACGAGGGCGCGAAGGCGAGCTTCGAGACCACCATGGCGGCGCTCGAGCTCGACCACGTCGACCTGTACCTCATCCACGCCCCGTGGCCCTGGCAGGACATGGGCTCCGACCACCGCGAGGGCAACATCGCGGCGTGGAAGGCGATGGAGGAGATCCTCGAGGACGGTCGCTCGCGCGCCATCGGCGTCTCGAACTTCCAGGTCGCCGATCTGGAGTCGCTGATCGCGGCGACCGACGTGGTGCCGCACGCCAACCAGATCCGCTGGTTCGTCGGCAACACCCAGGACGAGACGACCGCGTACTGCAAGGAGCACGGCATCCTCGTGGAGGGCTACTCGCCGCTCGCGACGGGCGGCCTGCTCGACAACTCCGACATCGGCGAGATCGCCGCGAAGTACGACAAGTCGGTGGCGCAGCTCTGCATCCGCTACCTGCTCGAGAAGGACGTGCTGCCGCTGCCGAAGTCGACGACGCCCTCGCGCATCGTCGAGAACGCCGACGTCGACTTCGAGATCTCGTCCGAGGACCTCGCGCACCTCGACTCGCTCGTCGACACGGAGTCCTGACCCGCGGGCGCCTGCTCCTGACGGTCCGGAGGCCGTCGCACTCGAGCTCGAGCGCGGCGGCCTCCGTCGTCTCGGCGCATCGGCCGCCGCCTCCGCTCGCGAGTGCGCAGGAGTTGTCGCACTCGAAGTCGAGTGCGACAACTCCTGGCTTCTCGCCGGGCTTATCCCGACCGCGGTTCCGCGAGTGTGCAGGAGTTGTCGCAGTCGGGCTCGAGTGCGACGACTACTGGAGTCTCGGGGTGCTCGGCGCAGGAGCGACGGGCGCCCGGCGTCCTGAGGCCGGTCGCGAGTGCGCAGGAGTTGTCGCAGTGGGCGTCGAGTGCGACAACTAATGGAGTCTCGGGGTGCTCGGCGCAGGAGCGACGAGGGTCCGGCGTCCCGAGGCCGCTCGCGACTACTGGCTTCTCGTCGGGCTCATCCCGATCGCGGTTCCGCGAGTGCGCAGGAGTTGTCGCAGTCGGTCTCGAGTGCGACGACTCCTGGCTTCTCGCCGGGGCGGGGCGGGCCCGCCCGCCCCGCCCCGGCGAGAAGCC
>NZ_PSUU01000066.1:0-12581 GCF_002932015.1 Rathayibacter sp. AY1H3 | reverse complement strand
CGCGGCGAACGCGGCCCGCGCCGTCGAGCTGCTGGCGGACGCGGGCCTCGCCGTCGTCGTCACCGGCGGCCCGGGCGAGCGCTCCCTCACGGCCGAGGTCGCGGGCTCCCGCGGCATCGACCTCGGCGGGGCGACGGACTTCCCCGGCGCCGCCGAGGTGCTGGCCGGCGCCGAGGTCGTGATCTGCGGCAACACCGGCCCCGCGCACCTCGCCGCCGCGGTCGGCACCCCCATGGTCAGCCTCTTCGCGCCGGTCGTCCCGGCCGTGCGCTGGGCGCCCTACGGCGTCCCGGTCGCGCTGCTCGGCGACCAGAAGGCGCCCTGCGCCGGCTCGCGCGCCCGCGTGTGCCCCGTCCCCGGCCATCCCTGCCTCGCGGGGGTGAGCGCCGAGGAGGCGGTCGCCGCCGCCCTCCGACTCCGACCCACGACTTCCCCGAGAGAGGCCATCGCATGAGGATCCTGCTCTGGCACGTGCACGGCGGCTGGGCGGACGCCTTCGTCCGCGGCGCCCATACCTACCTGCTCCCCACGACTCCGGCCCGCGACGGCTGGGGCCTGGGCACCGGCGGCCGCGACTGGCCGAGCGCCGTCGAGATCGCCCCCGAGGAGCTGCACGACGCCGACGTCGACGCGGTCCTCCTCCAGAGGCCCGAGGAGCTCGCCGAGGCCGAGCGCCTGCTCGGGCGACGCCTCGGCCGCGACGTGCCCGCCGTCTACGTGGAGCACAACACCCCCCGCGGGGACGTGCCGGACAACCGCCACCCGTTCGCCGACCGCGACGACCTGCTGATCGTCCACGTCACCCACTTCAACGCCCTGATGTGGGACACCGGATCGACGCGGACGACGGTGATCGAGCACGGGATCCACGACCCGGGTCCCCTCTACACCGGCGAGCTGCCGCACTTCGGCGTGGTCGTCAACGAGCCCGTCCGCCGGGGCCGGGTCGCCGGAACCGACCTGCTCCCCCGCTTCGGCGCGGTCGCTCCGCTGGACGTCTTCGGGATGAAGACCGACCGGCTCGCCGAGCTGCCGGGCCTGGAGGACGTGACGGTCCTCGGCGACGTCCGCACGCAGGCGATGCACGGGGCCCTGGCCCGCCGCCGGGTCTACCTGCACCCGTTCCGATGGACCTCCCTCGGCCTCGCACTGCTGGAGGCGATGCACCTCGGGATGCCCGTCGTCGCGCTCGACGTGACGGAGGCGGGGCGCGCCGTCCCGCCCGAGGCCGGAGCGGTCTCGAACGACCTCGACGCCCTCGTCGCCTCGGCCCGGGCGCTCGTCGAGGACCCGGACCGGGCCGCCCGCGCCGGCGCCGTCGCCCGCGAGGCCGCGCTCGCGCGCTACGGCCTCGCCCGGTTCCACCGCGACTGGGACGAGGTCCTCGCCGACCTCCCCGGACGCCGGTCGCCGGAGCCCGCTCTGGAAGGGAGCACCCGATGAAGCAGCACCTCTCCGCCGCGCCCGCGCTGACGATCGCCATGGTCTCGGAGCACGCGAGCCCGCTGGCGACCCTCGGCGGCGTCGACGCCGGCGGTCAGAACGTCCACGTGGCGGCGCTCGCCGACGCGCTCGCCCGCCGCGGCCACCGCGTCGTCGTCTACACCCGCCGCGACGACCCCTCCCTCCCCCGGCGCGTGCCCTTCACCTCGGGAGTCGAGGTCGTGCACATCGACGCCGGACCGCCGCGCCGGGTGTCCAAGGACGAGCTGCTGCCCTTCATGGGCGACTTCGCCGTCGACCTCACCGAGGAGTGGCTGCAGGAGCGGCCGGACCTCGTGCACAGCCACTTCTGGATGTCCGGGGTCGCCGCGCTCGACGCCTCCGAGCGGGTGGAGCGCGCCACCGGGCGGCGCGTGCCCGTCCTCCACACCTTCCACGCGCTGGGCGTGGTCAAGCGCCGCCAGCAGGGTGCGCTCGACACCAGCCCCGAGGAGCGCGCCTGGCTCGAGCCCGGAGTGGGCCAGAAGGCCGACGGCGTCGTCGCCACCTGCTCGGACGAGGCCTTCGAGCTCAAGGGGCTCGGCGTGCCGACCTCGCGCATCTCGGTGGTGCCCTGCGGAGTCGACATCGACCGGTTCTCGGTCGAGGGCCCGGTCGCGCCCCGCGGCGAGCGCTCGCGGCTGATGACCATCGGACGCCTGGTGCCGCGCAAGGGCATGGGCATCGCGATCGAGGCGCTCGCGCACCTGGTCGCGGCCGGCCACGACGCCGAGCTCGTCGTGGTCGGGGGCTCCGGCTCCGGCGACGCGCTGACGGCGGACCCCGAGTACCAGCGGCTGCACGGCGTCGCCGAGAGCCTCGGCGTCGCGGACCGTGTCGACTTCGTCGGCCAGCTCTCGCAGACTGAGATGCCCGCGATGCTCCGCTCGGCCGACGTCGTGGTCTGCGCGCCCTGGTACGAGCCGTTCGGCATCACTCCGCTCGAGGCGATGGCCTGCGGCGTGCCGGTCGTCGCCTCCTCCGTGGGCGGCCTGATCGACACCGTGGTCGAGGACGTCACCGGGGTCCACGTGCCTCCGCGCGACCCGGTCGCCCTGGCCGCCGCCCTCGGCTCGCTGCTGGAGGACCCCGACCGCGCCCGCGCCTACGGGACCGCCGGCCGCGAGCGCGTCGAGTCCCGCTACTCCTGGGATCGCGTCGCCGCCGACAGCGAGCGCGCCTACGTCACGACCCTCGCCGGCCTCGGCGACGAGTCGCTCCTCACCGGCGCCACGAGCGCACCCTCATCCCCCACCACCCGGAAGGCGGCTCCGCGACGATGACCATCGACACCGCGACCATCGACACCGTTCTGGACACCCCGGCCGACGCCGCCCGGCGCCTCGTCGACGACCACGTGGCGCGCGCGCTCGACGCGGTCGCGCAGCTGGAGCGCCACTCCGACAGGATCGCCGCCTGGGGCGTCGAGCTCGCCGACCGCCTGCACTCCGGCGCGCGCCTGCTCGCCGCGGGCAACGGCGGCTCCGCGGCCGAGGCGCAGCACCTCACCGCCGAGCTCGTCGGCCGCTTCGACGGCGACCGCGTCCCCTTCTCCGCCATCTCGCTGCACGCAGAAACGTCGAGCCTGACCGCGATCGGCAACGACTACGGCTTCGACCACGTGTTCTCGCGCCAGGTCACCGCGCACGCCCGGGCGGGGGACGTCGTGGTGCTGCTCTCCACCAGCGGACGCAGCGCGAACCTCCTCCACGCCGCGGAGGCCGCCCGTGCGGCGGGCGCCCGGTCGTGGGCGCTGACCGGCGAGGGGCCGAACCCGCTCACCGAGCTCTGCGACGAGGCGATCGCCCTCGAGGGCCACGGCTCCAATGTGCAGGAGGCGCAGCTGGTGCTCGTGCACGCGCTCTGCCGGGCCTTCGAGCACCGGATCCGCGCGCGGACCGCGGCCGCCGCGTGAGCCGCCTGCGCCTCGTCGTCGTCGGCGACGTGATGCTCGACGTCGACCTCTCCGGACCCGCCGAGCGGCTGAGCCCGGACGCCCCCGTCCCCGTGGTCGACGTGTCGGCCCGCAGCGCCCGCGCCGGCGGTGCCGGGCTCGTCGCCCGGATGCTCGCCCGCGACGGGCACGAGGTGACGCTGGTGACCGCGCTCGCCGAGGACTCGGATCCGGACGTGGCGGAGCTGCGCGCCGAGCTGTCCGGCGTCCGCCTGGTCGCCGGGCCCTCGGGAGCGCCGACGCCGGTGAAGACCCGCGTCGCCGCCTCCGGCCAGGCCGTGGTGCGGATCGACCGCGGCTGCGAGACGCCGCCCGTCCCCGGCGTCACCGACGCGATGCTCGCCGCGCTCGCCGACGCCGACGCCGTGATCGTCGCCGACTACGGCCGCCGCCTGACCGAGGAGCCGTCGCTCCGCACGGCGCTCGACGCGCTCACCGTGCCGCTGGTGTGGGATCCGCACCCGCGGGGCTCGCAGCCGGTCGCCGCCACCTCCCTCGCCACCCCGAACCTGGCCGAGGCCACCGCCTTCTCGGGAGCCGTCGGCCGCGGAGTGACGCGCGCCGAGTCCGCCGCGACCACCCTCCTCGAGCGCTGGGGCTGCGGTGCGGTCACCGTGACGATGGGATCCTCCGGCGCCCTGCTGCGCTCCCGCGGCGCCGGCGTCCCGGTCGTCGCACCGGCCGTCGCCGTGCCGCCCACCGACCCGTGCGGCGCGGGCGACCGGTTCGCCGCCTCCGCCGCCGTCGCCCTCGCCGAGGGTGCGAGCACGTCGGAGGCGGTGCAGGCGGCGGTCGCCGCAGCCGGCGCCTACCTCCTCGCGGGAGGGGTCGCCTCACTGTCCGCTCCCGCCGACCCCGCACCCCTCCACGGCGGCGGGGTGGACGCCCTGCGCGTCGCCGAGTCCGTCCGCGCGGCAGGAGGAACGGTGGTCGCGACGGGCGGCTGCTTCGACCTGCTCCACGCCGGCCACGCCCGCACCCTCTCCGCCGCACGCGCTCTCGGCGACTGCCTGATCGTCTGCCTCAACTCGGACGACTCCGTCCGGCGCCTCAAGGGCGCGGCGCGGCCGATCATCCCCGAGGACGACCGCGTCGACCTGCTGCTCGCGCTCGAGTGCGTCGACGCCGTGCTGGTCTTCGGCGAGGACACGCCGGGCGAGGCGCTGCGCCGCATCCGCCCCGACGTCTGGGTGAAGGGCGGCGACTACTCCGCCGAGTCCCTCCCCGAGACGGCGACGGTGGCGGACTGGGGCGGCCGGGTCCTGACCGTGCCGTACCACCCGGGCCGCTCGACCACCCATCTCGCCGCCGCGCTCGCGCGCGTCGGCTGACCCGCGGCCCACGAGGCCCGCAGACCACCCCCGGAAGGAAACCATGAGCACCACTCCCACCCCCATCGGCCGCGTCCTGATCACCGGAGGAGCCTCCGGGCTCGGTGCGGCCGTCGCCGCCGCGGTCACCGCCGCCGGCGGCACCCCGATCGTGCTCGACCGCGACGTCTCGTCGCTGAAGGAGGGCGTCGCCGCCTACCAGGTCGACGTCGCGAAGACCCGCGAGGCCGAGAAGGCGGTCGTCGAGATCGCCCGCGAGCACGGCGGGCTCGACGCCGTCGTGACCGCGGCCGGCATCGACCGCTGCGGCCGCCTCGTCGACGTGGAGCCGGAGGAGTGGGAGCGCGTCATCTCCGTCAACCTCCTCGGCACCGCGGCCGTCGTCCGGGCGGCGCTGCCCTTCCTCACCGAGACGCACGGCCGCGTCGTCACCGTCGCCTCCTCGCTCGCGATCAAGGCCGTCTCGGACGCGACCGCGTACTGCGCCTCGAAGTTCGGCGTGCTCGGCTTCACCCGCGCGCTCGCGGCCGAGACCAAGGGCGAGATCGGCGTGACCACGCTGATCCCGTCGGGCATGAAGACGCGCTTCTTCGACGACCGCGACGAGCAGTACAAGCCGGGTCCGGACGCGCTGCTGAACGACCCGGAGAACGTGGCGAACGCCGTCATGTTCGTCCTCGGCCAGCCGCGCGGCTGCGAGGTCCGCGAGCTCGTCATCACGCACGAGGAGGAGCCGTCCTGGCCGTGATCCGCTGATCCGGGCGCGCCCCGGATCCCCCGCCGCGAGACGCCACCTCGGTCCGCACGCCCCGGCGCGTCGCGTACCGAGGCGGCGTCTCGCGGTTCAGCGGGTGGAGGCGAGCACCCCGCGGACGTCCTCGAGCACCGCCTCGACGCGCACGTCGCCGACGAACGTGACGTCGTGCTCGCAGCGCGGAGCGGTCCAGCCGACCTGCGTGGCGTCGCGCCCGCAGACCGGGCAGTGCGTGGTCCAGCTCAGCTGCACCCGGTGGCGCTGCCGCCCGAGGGCCGCGGCGTTGATCGCGTTGCCCACCCAGAAGACCCCGACCGTCGGAGCGCCGACCGCGGCGGCGAGATGGCGGGGTCCGGAGTCGTTGCCGAGCACGAGGTCGGCGAGCGAGAGCAGCGGAGCGAGGTCCGGGAGGTCCACGACGCCCGCCCAGGAGACCGCTCCCGGCGCTCCGGCGACGATCTCGTCGGCGGCGGGCACGTCGGAGGCGTCGCCCACCACCAGCACGCGCGCGCCGTCCGCCAGCAGCTCCGTCGCCACGGCGGCGAAGGAGGCGGCGGGCCAGCGCCGGCGGGGATCGGTCGCCCCGGGGTGGATCAGCACCAGCGGGCCGCCCGCGGGCAGCGCCGCGGCGAGGCGGTCCCGCCGCTCCGGATCCACGGCGAGCGCCGGCTCGAGGCGGGTCGCGGGCGCTCCGGCCAGCCCGACGATCTCGAGCGCCCGCAGCATCTCGTGCTGGTAGTAGACGTAGGGGATCGTGCGCTCGAGCTCCGCGGCGTCGTCGGTGCGCGACCCGACCGTGTGGCGCGCGCCGAGGCGCTGGAGGAACGGGTTGGAGTAGCGCCCGCCGCCGTGCAGCTGCACGGCCAGGTCGAAGCGGCGCGCGCGCATCCGCTCGGTGAAGTCCTCGACGACCCGGGGGTCCTCCCCCTCTCCGTCGCGGACGCCCTGCGCCACCGGCAGGATCTCGACGTCGGCGATCGGCGACTCGACGCCCGTCAGCAGGACCCGGTGCGCGGGCGTCCCGACCAGGGTGATCTCGGCTCCCGGGTAGGCGGCCGCGAGGGCGTCGACGGCGGGCAGCGCGAACAGCAGGTCGCCGAGTCCGCCGCCGCGCAGGACGGCGATCCTCTCGACTCCGGCGAAGGGCTCTCGGAGGGGGGCGATGGCGACCACGACGGGTTCCTCTCAGGTGCGGAGGGCGCGCGGGCGCCGCTCCGGGGACGGTGCACTCCTCCACTTCCCCGCCGGGGCCGATCCGAAACCGGATCGGGGGCGAGCCCGTCGCCGATCCGGGGGCGGATTCCGGAGGCGGCGTGTCTAGGCGCGCACCACCCGGGTACCGGACGGATGCGTCCGCCACTCCGCGGGCGCCCCCGACCGAGAGGTGACCGTGACCATCGACATCACGACCCCCGCCACGACTGCCGCCGACGCCGTCCGCCGCGCGCGGACCGCGTTCCCCGCGTGGGCCGCCACCGCGCCCGCCGAGCGCGGCGCCCTGCTCCGTGCCGCCGCCCACCGCGTGGCCGAGCGCGAGCAGGAGCTCGCCGACCTCAACACGCAGGAGACGGGCAAGCCCGCCGGCGACGCCCTGGGCGGCGTCCGCGCCGGTGTCGACACGCTGCTCCAGTACGCCGAACTCGGCCCGCTGCACCGCGGGAGGAGCCTGCGCGGAGGGGCGCTCAACGTCGATCTCGCCCTGCCGCACCCGCGCGGTGTCGTGCTCGCCCTCACTCCGTGGAACGACCCGGTCGCCGTCGCTGCGGGCCTCCTGGGCGCCGCGATCGTCTCCGGTGACGTCGTCGTGCACAAGCCGAGCGAGCGCAGTCCGGGCACGGGCGCCCTCTTCACGAGCATCCTCGCCGAGGCGCTGCCCGAGGGCGTGCTGACCCTGGTCGAGGGCGACGGGGCGGTCGGCGACGAGCTGGCGCGCACCGAGGGCGTCGACGTCCTCGCCCACGTCGGCTCGACCGCCACCGGCCGCGCGCTCGCCCGGGTCGCCGCCGTCACCGGCGCGCACGTGATCCTCGAGAACGGCGGCAACGACGCGCTCGTCGTCGACCGCGACGTCGATCCGGTCTGGGCCGCCGAGCAGGCCGCGCTGGGCGCCTTCGCCAACGCCGGCCAGATCTGCACCTCCGTCGAGCGGATCTACGTGCACCGCGACATCGCCGAGGCGTTCACGGCGGCGCTCGTCGCCGAGGCCGATCGCTGGAGCGCAGGCCCGCTCCCCCGCCTCGTCGACGCCCGCATGCGCGACGCCGTCCACGAGCATGTCACGGAGGCGCTCGACAGCGGCGCGCGCGCCCTCACCGGCGGCACCCCCGGGGACGGCACCTTCTACCCCGCGACCGTCCTGGCCGACTGCACCGAGTCGATGCTGGTGATGACGGAGGAGACCTTCGGGCCCGTCGCGCCGATCCGCGTCGTCGACTCATTCGACGAGGGCCTGGACCTGGCCGCCGCGAGCCCCTACGGTCTGGCCGCCTCGATCCTCACCGCCGACATGGAGCACGCCCATCGGGCCGCGGCGACGCTGCCGGTGGGCACAGTCAAGGTCAACGGCGTCTTCGGAGGAGCGCCGGGCGGCAGCGCCCAGCCCCGCGGAGCGTCCGGCTCCGGCTTCGGCTACGGCCCGGAGCTGCTCGACGAGATGACCACCACCACGGTCGTGCACTTCGGCCTGCCCGTTCTGCCGGGAGGCGCGCGGTGAGCCTCGAGGGCTCGGCGCTCCAGCGGGCGAGCGCCCTCCTGGCGCACGTCCACGAGCGCCCGCCCGTCGTCGCCGTGATCGGGGACCTCATCCTCGACTCCTGGTGGCTCGGCGAGGCGGAGCGCGTCACGCGGGAGGCGCCCGCGCCGGTCCTGCGGCTCGAGGACGTCGTCGACGTCGCGGGCGGGGCCGCCAACACCGCCGCCAACCTGCGCGCGCTGGGCGCCGTCGTCCGCACGGTCGGCGTGGCCGGACGCGACTCCGAGGGCGACCGGCTCGTGCGCGCCCTCGAGCGGGCCGGCCTGGACACCTCCCGGGTCGTCCGCACCGGCGCCGCGACGACGATCAAGACCCGCGTGGTCGGCGGCGACAGCGTGATGCTGCGCGTCGACTCCGGCCCGCACCGCCCGGCCGACGACGAGCTGGCCCTGCTCGCCGGTGCCGCCGCCGAGGCCGCCGCGGGCGCCGACGCCGTCCTGGTCTGCGACTACGGCTCGGGGATCCTCCGCGAGGCCGTCAAGCGCCTGCTCGCCGTCGAGCGCCCCGGCCTCCTCGTGGTCGACGCGCACGAGCTCGCCGACTGGGCCTTCGCCCGGCCGGACCTCGTCACTCCGAACGCCAAGGAGGCGGAGCGGCTGCTCGGCGGCTCCCTCGGCCGCGGGACGGAGCGGGCTGCCGCCGTGCGCGACGCGGCGGACGACCTGCGCGCCCGCTCGGGCGCCCGGCACGTCGTGGTCACCCTCGACCGGGACGGCTCCACCGCGCTCGACGCCGACGGCACGGTCAGCCGCACCTTCGCTCAGCCCGCGGAGGAGAAGCAGGCGTCCGGCGCCGGCGACACCTTCGCCGCGACCGCCACCCTCGCCCTCGCCGCCGGCCGCTCCCTGGCCACCGCCGTCGATCTGGCGCAGGCCGCCGCCGACGTGGTCGTGCAGCGCCCCGGCACCTCCGTCTGCTCGGGCGACGACCTGCTCGCCTCCCTCGCCGCTCCCGGCGCCGTCGTGCTCGGCGAGGACGCCCTCGTCGAGGTGCTCGCGGAGCAGGCGCGCCGCGGTCGCCGCGTGGTGTTCACCAACGGCTGCTTCGACGTCCTGCACCGCGGCCACACCGCCTACCTCCGCCAGGCCCGCGAGCTCGGCGACGTGCTCGTGGTCGCGGTGAACGACGACGACTCCGTCCGGCGGCTGAAGGGCGAGGGACGGCCGATCAACCCGGAGGGCGACCGCGCGGGCGTGATCGCCGAGCTGGGCTGCGTCGACTACGTGACTCTCTTCGGCGGAGACACCCCCATCCCGCTGCTCGAGCGCGTGCAGCCCGACGTCTACGTGAAGGGCGGGGACTACAACCCCGACATGCTCGCGGAGGCGGCCGTCGTCCGCTCCTACGGGGGCGTCGTCACCACGGTCGGCTACGTCTCGGAGCACTCCACGACCGAGATGGTCCAGCGCATCCGATCGGCCGCGCCGTGACCAGCCGCCGGTGGTCCGGGCGCTGGGGGGTCCCGGAGGCTCCCCGGCAGCCGCTGATCGACGTACTGGTGCCGACGGTCGGCCGCCGTGCCGAGCTCGCCGCCACGCTCGCCGGACTCGCCGCCCAGGACGACCCGCCCTTCCGCGTGATCGTCAGCGACCAGTCCGACGACGCGGTCGCCGAGAGCGACCCGACGATCCTCGCGATGCTGCGCGTGCTGGAGGCGCAGGGCCGGGCTCCGGTGGTGCGCCGGCACCTGCCCCGGCGCGGGCTCGCGGAGCAGAGGCACTACCTCCTCTCCCTCGCCACCGCCCCGGCCGTCCTCTTCCTCGACGACGACGTGTGGCTCGAGCCGGGCACGCTCTCGCGGCTGCACGAGGCCCTCGAGCGCCTCGACTGCGGCTTCGTCGGCTCCGCGGTGCAGGGCCTGTCCTACCTCGAGGACGTGCGCCCGCACGAGACCGAGTCGTTCGAGACCTGGGAGGAGCGCGTGGAGCCCGAGCGGGTGCGGCGCGGAACCCCGGAGTTCGAGCGCTGGCCGCTGCACAACGCGGCGAATCTCACGCACGTCGCCGCCCGCCTCGACGTCCCGGAGGGCGCCTGGCGCGCGTACCGGGTCGCCTGGCTGGGCGCGTGCGTCCTCTACCGCCGCGACGCCCTCCTGGCCGTCGGCGGCTTCGACTTCTGGGAGCAGCTGCCCCCGGAGCACAGCGGTGAGGACGTCGCCGCGCAGTGGCGCGTCATGGAGCGCTTCGGCGGCGCGGGCCTCGTGCCCAGCGGCGCCGTGCACCTCGAGACGCCCACGACGGTCACCGACCGGCGCGTCGACGCCTTCGACCGGCTCTTCGCCGAAGAGCACTCGTAACACTCAGCAAGGCGACGAAAGGACAGCACGATGGACGCACCCAACCCGATCCAGATCCAGAAGTACCTCTCGGGCATCGACTACCCCGCCTCGAAAGACACGATCGTCGAGACCGCGGAGAAGGAGGGCGCGGACGGCGACGTCCTCGAGGCCCTCCGTGCGATCCCGGACGGCGACTACGAGAAGCCCACCGACGTGAGCTCGGCCGTCTCGAAGGTCTGACCCCCTCCGCGGGACGCCGCTCCGGTGCACGGCACGCCGTGCCTGCCGTACCGGAGCGGCGTCCCGCGAGCGGCGATCGGCCGGCGCGGAGAGCCGGGGTCAGGCGGAGGCGTGCTCGTGCTCGCGCAGGACGCCGGACTCGAGCGCCTGGAACGACAGCACCTTGTAGCCCTCGGACTCGAAGAAGATCGTCGCCCGGTCGGCCTCCACGCTCATCACGGTGCCGGCGCCCCACTCGCGGTGCTCCACCGACTCGTCGACGCTCAGAGGGGCGTCCACGGGCGCCTCGACGGTCTCGCCGCTCGCCTCGTGCCGCTCGCAGCCGTCGCAGTTGCCGCACCACTCGGCCGACTCCACGCCGAAGTAGTCCAGCAGGACTCGGCGGCGGCACTGGCTGGTCTCCGCGTACGCGCGCATCATCGACAGGCGCGACTCCGCGATCCGCTCGCGGGAGGCCAGAGCCTCCTTCACCGCGTGCACGGCCTCGTCGCCGGAGGCCTCGCGCGTCCCGCGCAGACCGGAGCCGGTCTCCACCAGCCCCGCGTCCGCGAGATCGTTGACGATCCGGGCGATCGTGCGGGCCGGCTTCCCCAGCTCCTTCGCGAGAGCCGCGGAGTCGAGCCCCGGCTGCTCCGAGACGGCCGCCCAGATCACGCGCAGCGCGGCCTTGTCGACCGAACGCTTGGCGAAGAAGCGGCGGAGACCCAGATCCTCGGCGCGGTAGTGCAGCGCGCCCGTCGCCGGCTCGCCGTCGCGGCCCGCGCGGCCGATCTCCTGGTAGTACGCGTCGAGCGACTCGGTGGTCGTCGCGTGCAGCACGAAGCGGACGTCGGCCCGGTCGATGCCCATCCCGAAGGCCGAGGTCGCGACGACGACGTCGAGCTCGCCAGCGCGCCACTGCTCGTGCACGACCTTGCGCTCGGACACCTTGAGTCCGGCGTGGTACGCCGCGACCCGGCGCCCCTCCGCCGCGATGTCGGCCGCGTAGGCCTCCGTCTCCTTGCGGGTGGCGACGTAGACCAGGCCCGGAGCCGTCCAGCTGCGGGCCTCCTCGACCACGGCGGCGCGCTTCTCGTTCTCGCTCTCGTGGCGGTGCACCACCAGCCGGATCTCCGGACGGTCGACGCCGTGCACCTGGATCTCGGGGTCGGTCATCCGGAGGCGCTCGATGATCTCGTCGCGCACCGGCCCGGAGGCGGTGGCGGTCATCGCGAGCACCGGCGGGTCTCCGAGCTCGCCGCGCACATCGGCCAGGCGGAGGTAGTCGGGGCGGAAGTCGTGGCCCCAGGAGGAGACGCAGTGCGCCTCGTCGACGACCAGGAGCGACACTCCCGCGGCCGCCAGACGCGCCACGTTCTCGGGCTTGGCGAGCTGCTCGGGCGCCAGGAGCACGTAGAGCGGGCCGCCCTCGTCGATCCGGTCCCAGGCGCGGGCGACGGCCGCGGCGCCCTGGGAGGAGTTGATCGCGACGGCGGGCGGGGCCGCCGGAGCCGCCTCGATCGCGGCGAGCTGGTCGGCCTGCAGGGCGACGAGCGGGGAGACGACCAGGACGACGCCGCCGCGCTCGGCTCCGGCGATCTGGTAGACCGCGGACTTGCCGCCGCCCGTCGCCAGCACCAGCAGCGTGTCGCGCCCGGAGGCCGCCGACTCGATCGCCTCGCGCTGACCGGGGAGCAGCGACGACCAGCCGAAGTCCTCCCGGGCGATGCGGCTGACAGAGTCGGTGCGGGAGGAGTTCATAGCTCGACGCTACGACCAGACGGCCCCGGAGGCAGTCCGCTTGACAGCGC
>NZ_PSUU01000065.1:0-13565 GCF_002932015.1 Rathayibacter sp. AY1H3 | reverse complement strand
GCTCGGGGTCGGCGGTGCGGAGGAGGTAGTCGTAGCGCGCGATCGCTGCGCGGTCCTCCTGCGTGACCACCGGCTGCTGCCCGGGCCGGGCGTCCTGCGGGCGCGCGGAGGGTCGCCGCGGTGAGCCGTACTGCTGAGGCGGCTGGGCCTGCCCGCTCCGCGAGTCGCCTGTCACCTTGTCGGCGGCGGTGCGCACGAGGTCGCGCCAATCGGTCGTCCCGCTCAAGGACGACCCCGAGCCGCTCTTCGAATCGAGCGCCTTCGACGCCATGCCGAGAACGCGCTTGAACATGCTCACAGAGAACCTTCCGTCGAGTACCAGCCTCGATCATGGCGGCGCCGCCTGAGCGAAGGCCCGCGAGACGCCCTCAGAAGGCCGTGAGCGCTCGGAGCCTTGGGCGTCGCTCCGAGAGCGCATCCGTGCTCTCCGCCTGATCGAGGAGCTCGCGCACGTACCACGGGCGGAGGACGGCCCGCCACATCCCGCCGAGAAGGGGGTCTCGGATTCCGCCGGCCACCGCCTGCGGATGGCCGCCATGCGACCGGCTATCGCGAGCAGCGCACTGAAACCCGCGCGCCGTCTGTCCGCGAACGTGTCCCGCTGGATGGAGAGGCTCAGGACGAGGACGGCCGAGAACCCGCGAAGGAGCTCCTCGGTCGTGCGTCCCTGCCGCCGAGGAGTCCCCACCCGGGCAGGACCATCGAGGGCTCGGACCGTCGTCGCCTCGACGAGCAGAGCTCGGAGTGCTGGGCGGGGGGGGCGGACGCTGGCGTCAGACGGAGCGAAAGCGGCGGTCGTCCGATGGACTGATCCCGATTGCGGATCGTGGTGCCCCTGGAGGGACTCGAACCCCCAACCTGCTCCTTAGGACGGAGTCGCTCTTCCATTGAGCTACAGAGGCTGGCCGAGCCAGTGTACCCGCCGTGCCCCGCCCCCCGCGAAGCGACGACAGGGCCTCACCACAACGCCAGCGAAGCACGCCACGGCCCTCGTCGCGGCGACTGCGCGGCACACCCCTCTTGACACGAAGGCCTCCCGCCTCCATGGTTAGTTACACCACCAACTAACCACCCAACCCAGCACCGAAGGAGCCCGCGTGGACGACTCCCGCCCGCTCTTCCTGCAGATCGCCGAGCAGATCGAGAACGACATCATCGACGGCGCACTGCCGGAGGAGTCGCAGGTCCCGTCGACCAACGAGTTCGCCGCGTTCCACCGCATCAACCCGGCCACCGCCGGCAAGGGCGTGAACCTGCTCGTCGACGACGGGGTGCTCTACAAGAAGAGGGGGATCGGCATGTTCGTCGCCGAGGGGGCGCGCGACCGGCTGGTCGAGAAGCGCCGAACGCAGTTCCGCGACCAGTTCGTCGCTCCGCTGCTCGCCGAGGCCGCCAAGCTCGGCCTCAGCACCGAGCAGCTCGCCGACATGATCACAGAAGGGGGATCGCGATGAGCGCGGTCATCGAGGTCCACGACCTCACCAAGAACTACGGACGCATGCGCGCCGTCGACGGCATCGGCTTCGCGCTGGAGGAGAACCGCATCCACGGCCTCCTTGGCCGCAACGGCGCGGGCAAGACGACACTGATGTCGCTGCTCACCGGCCAGGAGTTCGCCAGCTCGGGCGAGATCCGCGTCTTCGGGCAGTCGCCGGTGGAGAACGCCGCCGTCCTCTCCCGCACCTGCTTCATCAAGGAGAGCCAGAAGTACCCGGACGACTTCAAGGTGAAGCACGTCCTGCGCAGCGCTCCCTGGTTCTTCGACGGCTGGGACGAGGCGTTCGCCCGCGAGCTCGTCGAGGACTTCCGCCTCCCGGTCGACCGCAAGATCAAGAAGCTCTCCCGCGGACAGCTTTCGGCGATCGGAGTGATCGTCGGTCTCGCCTCCCGCGCCCCGCTCACGTTCTTCGACGAGCCGTACCTGGGGCTGGACGCCGTCGCCCGGCAGCTGTTCTACGACCGCCTCCTCCAGGACTTCGCCGAGCACCCGCGCACGGTCGTCCTCTCCACCCACCTCATCGACGAGGTCAGCAGCCTGCTCGAGCACGTCCTCGTCATCGACCAGGGCCGCCTCGTCGTGGACAGCGACGCGGAGGAGCTGCGCGGGGCTGCGGCGACCGTCATCGGACCCCGGCAGGCCGTCGAGTCGTTCACCGCCGGCCGCGAGGTCATCGCCCGCTCCGCTCTCGGCAGCCGCGCCTCAGCCACGCTCCCCCGGCTCGACGACGCCGGCCGCGCCTCCGCCGCCCGCCACGGGCTCGAACTCGAGTCCGTCCCCCTCCAGCAGCTCGTCGTCCAGCTCACCACCGGGAAGGCCTCGGAATGACCGCCCTCACCGGCGCCCCCGCGCGCCACGACACCGCCGCCGGCCGCCTCGGCAGCATCGTCCGCCTGCACTTCGCGAACCCCGCCACCATCCTCTACACGCCGCTGATCATCACGGCCGTCATCCTGTCGGGCAACCTGGTCGTCTGGTGGCTGATCCTCCGCGGGCTCGACTCCGGCGAGCGCCTCGAGGCGCAGGAGGGGATGACCTACTCCGGCGCGTCCTTCTTCCTCTTCGTCTACATGATGGTCGTGGCCGTCCAGTCGGTGAACGTCACCTTCGGCCTCGCCCTCGGCTACGGCGCCACCCGCCGCGACTTCTCCCTCGGCACGGCCCTCACCTTCGTCGCCCTCTCGGTCTTCTACACCGGCGTCTTCGTGGTCCTCGGGATCGTGGAGCGGGCGACCGACGGCTGGGGCTTCGGCGGCAGCTTCTTCCGCTCGATCTACTTCGGCGGGGACTCCGTGGGCGAGCAGGCCGTCGCGGTGCTCTGCGCCCTGCTCTTCTTCTTCTTCATCGGAGCGGCGACGGCGGCGGTCTACGTGCGCTGGCGCCAGCGCGGGATGCTGCTCTTCTTCGGGATCCTCGGCGCCCTCCTGCTGGCCGTGATCACCCTCCTCACGCTCACCGAGAACTGGCCCGCCGTCGGCTCCTTCTTCGGCAGCGTCGGATACGCGGGCGGCTACGCCCTCTCGCTCATCCCGACCGCGATCGCCGGAGTCGCGGGCTGGGCGATCCTCCGCCGCGCCACCCCGCGCAGCAGCTGACACCACCGCCACCGATCCGAGAGGACCGACCATGACCGCCCCCGCCCGCCACTCCGCCTCCCCGCGGAGGATCCTCTCCGTCCTGAGGCTCCATCTCGCCCACCCCGGGACGGTCCTCGGCTGGCCGCTGCTCGTCCTGCTCGCCGTCCTCGCCGGCAACCTCGTGATCTGGTGGCTCGTCCTCCGCGGGATCGGGGCCGAGCGGGGCGGCGGCGACTCGGGCATCCTGCTCGTGGGGCCGGGGATGCTGATCGTCGTCTTCCTCTTCATCGGCTCCATCCAGGCCACGACCGCCACCTTCGGGCTGGCGCTGAGCTACGGAGCGACCCGACGCGACCACGTCCTCGGCAGCGCCCTCGCCTTCGCGGCACTGTCCGTGCTCTGGTCCGCGATCGTCGTGGCCCTCGGGGCGATCGAGGAGGCGACCGGGGGCTGGTGGCTGGGCGGCGCGCTCTTCCTCGCCTCTCCCCTCGACGGCCCGTGGCTCGAGCGCTTCGTCGTCCTGCTCTGCTCGCTCCTCGCCGCCTTCGCCCTCGGCGGAGCAGCGGGCGCGGTCTTCCTCCGCTGGCGGGAGCGCGGAGTGACGGCCTTCCTCCTCGTCCTCGGAGCGGCGGCACTCGCGGCGGTCGTCGTCGTCACTCTCGCCGGCGGCCGGCCGGTCGTGGTGGACGTCCTCGAGAGCGCGGGCACCGCCGGAGCCGCCGCTCTGCTCCTCGTCCCCGCCGCGCTCCTGACGGCGGTCGGCTCGCTGGTCCTCCGCCGGGCGACGCCGCGCGGCTGACCCCCTCCGGAACCGGGCCTGCAAGGCCCTTCCGCCCCGGGCGTCCGGATGCCAGCGTGGGCATATGGCCGACTCCCCCGCTCCGTCCCTCCTGCCCGTCCCCGAGCACAGCTGGATCGCGCGACCCGCCGACGCCGAGCTGACCCAGGACACCATCGACACGGTCGACGCCTGGTGGCGCGCCGCGAACTACCTCGCGGTCGGACAGATCTACCTGCTCGCGAACCCGCTCCTGAAGACCCCGTTGAGCCGGGAGGACATCAAGCCCCGCCTGCTCGGCCACTGGGGCACCACCCCCGGCCTCAACCTGATCTACGCGCACCTGAACCGCGCGATCCGCGAGCGCCGCCAGCCGACCCTCTACATCACCGGTCCCGGCCACGGCGGACCGGGCATGGTCGCCAACGCCTACCTCGACGGCACCTACAGCGAGATCTACTCCCACATCGACGAGTCGGAGGAGGGGCTGCGCCGCCTCTTCCGCCAGTTCAGCTTCCCCGGGGGCATCCCCAGCCACGCCGCCCCCGAGACTCCGGGCAGCATCCACGAGGGCGGAGAGCTCGGGTACGCGCTGAGCCACGCGTACGGAGCGGCCTTCGACAACCCGGACCTCCTGGTCGCGGCGGTCGTCGGCGACGGCGAGGCTGAAACCGGCCCGCTCGCCACCAGCTGGCACTCCAACAAGTTCGTGAACCCGCTCACCGACGGCGTCGTCCTGCCGATCCTGCACCTCAACGGCTGGAAGATCGCGAACCCGACCGTCCTCGCCCGCATCCCGCAGGAGGAGCTCGACAGCCTCCTCCGCGGGTACGGCCACGAGCCGTTCCTCGTCGAGGGCGGCTTCGACGGCGAGGACCCGATGCGCGTGCACGAGCGGTTCGCCGACGTCCTGGACACGGTGCTCGACCGCATCGCGGCGATCAAGGAGCGCGCCGCCGCCGGCGACCTCTCACGCCCGGCCTGGCCGATGATCGTGCTGAAGACCCCGAAGGGCTGGACCTGCCCGACCGAGATCGACGGCGTCCAGGTGGAGGGCACCTACCGCTCGCACCAGGTCCCGCTGCCCAACGCCCGCGACACCGAGGCGCACACCCGCCTCCTCGAGGACTGGCTCCGCTCCTACCGGCCCGAGGAGCTCTTCACCGAGGAGGGCGGCGTGGTCGACCGCGTCCGCTCGCTGGCCCCCGAGGGCGAGCTGCGGATGAGCGCGACCCCGCACGCGAACGGCGGGCTGCTGCGGCAGACTCTCGACCTGCCCGACTTCCGCCGCTACGAGGTCGTCGTGGAGCAGCCGGGTGGCACCGTCGCGGAGGCGACGAAGGTGCTCGGCGAATGGCTCGCCGACGTCATCCGCGCCAACCCGACCAACTTCCGCCTCTTCGGGCCGGACGAGGTCGCGAGCAACCGGCTGCAGTCCGTCTACGCCGCCACCGACAAGCAGTGGGACGCCGAGCTCAGCCCCCTCGACGACCACCTGGCTCGCGCCGGGCGGGTCATGGAGGTGCTCTCGGAGCACCAGTGCCAGGGCTGGCTGGAGGGCTACCTGCTCACCGGCCGCCACGGGCTCTTCACCTGCTATGAGGCGTTCATCCACATCATCGACTCGATGTTCAACCAGCACGCGAAGTGGCTGGACGGCACCCGCGACATCGAGTGGCGCCGCCCGATCGCGAGCCTCAACTACCTGCTCTCGAGCCACGTCTGGCGCCAGGACCACAACGGCTTCAGCCACCAGGACCCGGGCTTCATCGACCACGTCGTCAACAAGAAGCCCGAGGTCGTGCGCGTCTACCTGCCCTTCGACGCGAACACGCTCCTCTCGACCTACGACCACTGCCTCCGGAGCGTCGACTACGTCAACGTGGTCGTCGCCGGGAAGCAGCCCTCGCCCCAGTGGCTCACGATGGCGGAGGCGGTCGCCCACTGCACGCGCGGACTCGGCATCCTGGAGTGGGCGAGCAGCGAGCGGCAGGGCGAGTCCCCGGACGTCGTGCTCGCCTGCGCGGGCGACGTGCCGACCCTCGAGACCCTCGCGGCGGTGAGCATCCTCCGCGAGACGCTGCCGGACCTCGCGATCCGCACGGTCAACGTGGTCGATCTGATGCGCCTGATGTCGGAGTCGGAGCACCCGCACGGCCTCTCCGACCGCGAGTTCGATGCGGTCTTCACCCCCGACCGCCCGATCGTGTTCGCGTACCACGGCTATCCGTGGCTCATCCACCGACTGACCTACAAGCGGACCGGCCACGGCAACCTGCACGTGCGCGGGTACAAGGAGAACGGCACCACCACCACTCCGTTCGACATGGTGATGCTCAACGACCTCGACCGCTACTCGCTGGTGATCGACGTCATCGACCGGACCCCCGGCCTCGGCGCCCGCGCCGCCGGTCTCCGCCAGGAGATGCAGGACGCCCGCATCCGCGCCCGCGCCTACACCCGCGAGCACGGCGAGGACATCCCCGAGGTCGCGAACTGGACCTGGGCCGGCGAGCGCTCCGGCAACGCCAGCCAGAGCACCGGCAACGACAACGAATGACGCGGCGCGAGGGACGACCTCAGCGGCGTTGTCGTCAGGCGCGATACCGCCGGTATCGCTTCCTCCTCCGCCTTGCCGAGCCCGCCCCTCGCACCGCGTCCACTCGAACGGCGGAACGTCGTCATCGGATATCCGCGGGGGCGATGCCGACTCCGCAGCGTCAGGCTGCGGGCGCCAGGTAGTCGTCCCAGTCGGGCTGCGTCCGCTCCGCGCCGCGCACGAGCCAGGAGCCGGCGCGCGGCATCCGGGGGACGGTGCGCAGACGCCATCCCATCTCGTGCGGGGTGCGGTCGCTCTTGACGTTGTTGCAGCGCTGGCAGCAGGCGACGAGGTTCTCCCAGGTGTCCCGGCCCCCGCGCGACTTGGGCTGGATGTGGTCGATCGTCGCCGCGTGCTGACCGCAGTAGCCGCAGCGGTGGTTGTCCCGGCGGAGCACGCCCCGGCGCGACACCGGCACGCTGCGGCCGCTCGGGATGCGCACGTACCGGGTCAGCACGATCACCGAGGGCCGCACGTGGTCGCCGTGCGCGCTGTGCACCGGATTGCCCTCGTCCGCGGCGATCACGGTCGCCTTCTCCGTCATCAGCAGGACCAGGGCCCGCTTGAACGACACCACCGCGAGCGGCTCGTAGCCGGCGTTGAGAACCAGAGTGCGCATCAGTGACCTCCGTGCTGTCGCACGCCGTCGCGCGAAGGCGCCGCGACCACGAGCAAGGGCGCCGTCGTGATGACGGCGCCCTGCGAGGCCGCGGCGGAGTGCCGCGCGATGACGTGGAGTCGTATCCGCGTGTCGGAGGAGTGCACCGCCGCGGTGAGGACCCGCGCGCGTATCGAATCGGCCGGCCGCACGCGCGAGCGCAGCCCCACGCTGTGGCGCCCGCTCCGCTCGGCCATCCCGGCACTCCGTCCCTCGACGAATCGATCCGCTCGCCACGCGAGCGGACTGGGGTTCAGGTTAACCCTTCACGCCCGGAACACCAGGGGTCGGTCCGGATTCGTCACGCGGCGTTCACACGGCGGGACGACGAGAGCCCGCCCCCTCCAGGAGGGGACGGGCTCTCGAGCGGATCGACCGGATCAGCCGTTGATGCGCACGATCCGGTAGTCGGAGGTCCACAGCGGCTGCACGCGGACGCTCGCGCCCTCGTAGGGCGCGTGCAGGATGTTGCCGTTGCCCGCGTAGAAGCCGTCGTGGCCGTCCATGATGACGAGGTCGCCGGGCTGGGCGTCGGCGAGCGAGACGGGGGTTCCCATGGCGCCCTGGCCCGCGGCCGAGTGGGGCATCGAGATGCCGTACTGGGCGAAGACGTACATCACGAAGCCGGAGCAGTCGAAGCCGCTCGGGTCGGCTCCACCGAAGACGTAGGGCACGCCCTGGTACTGCATCGCCGTGTCGAACACCGCCGAGAGGCTGTAGCTGGTGGTCGGGGCGGCGGCCGCGATCTCGCTGGCCGAGGCGCCGGAGTAGGAGTTGAACTCCTCGGCGGTCTCGGCGCGCGCCTCGGCGACGTCGCTCGTGTCGACGACGGGCTCGGCCACCACGACGGGCTCGGGCTCCGGTGCGGGCGGCGGTGGCGCCGCCTCGGCCGAGAAGCCGTCGCGGGCGATCGCGGCCTGCACCACTCCGCCGTCGACGGCGACGGTCTGCGCGGAGCCCTGGCGGAGGAGGTCGGCTCGCGACGCCGCGAACAGGCCGTCGTCCTGGCTGCCCGGAGTGAAGGCGTAGGCAGGGAGCGCCATGGTCGCGACCAGCGCGCCGGCGAAGCCGACCATCGCGACCTTGCCGACGACACGGCCCCGGCGCTTGCGCGGGGTCCCGGCCGGCGACGGCACGAAGTCGGTGATGTCCGCGCGGCGGGCAGGAGCTGCGGGAACGGCGCGACGGGAGACGGGTGCGTCCCCGTGGATCCGGGCGCGGATGACCGGGGGCCGGTTCTCGAAGGTCGCGTCGCCGGAGCGGTCGGGGTGGTTGGAGCGGAACCGGTCGGGTGAGCCGGCGTCCTCGTTCGGGGTGAGGGGGTTCTGGGGCAAGGGGGAGATCCTCCGACGTCCCCTCAGCCCAGGCAGCTGTCCCGTCTCATGCACGAAGCATCGGTGTGCACAGGATCCGAGACGGGTGTGGGGGCGTCGGATCCCGCGCCCTGGGACCGAGGCTCGGCCGCAGGGCTCCACAGAGCGTAAGCGACCGTTACCGATTTGTCACCTTCTCGGCGGAAAGAGACCGCTCTCCCGTTCGCCTCCGGTCACCGGATGCGGTAAGGGCCCGTACGGGCCACTCCCAGGGACGCGCGGGTCAGACGACGAGGAAGATGTGCGCCGCGACCTCGTTGGGCAGCTCGATGCCAGCCTCGGCTCCGTCGATGCGCGCGAGCACGTAGCCGTTGAGGGCCGAGAACTCGCCCTCGGCACCGGGCACGACCCCGGCCTGCTTGAGCTGGAGGAGGAGCTCCGGATCGACCTGCGCCGGCTCGCCGAGGCGTCGGACGACGCCGCGGCGGGGCTCGCTCGACCCCGCGACGAAGCGCGGCAGGCTGATGACGCCGTCGGCGAAGCGGGAGGCGGGGGTGTCGCCGAGCTCGTCCAGGCCCGGGATCGGATTGCCGTAGGGCGACTCCGTCGGGTGGTCGAGCATCTCGAGGAGACGGCGCTCGACCTGCTCGCTCATCACGTGCTCCCAGCGGCAGGCCTCCTCGTGCACGAACTCCCAGTCGAGCTTGATGACGTCGTGGAGGAGCCGCTCGGCGAGGCGGTGCTTGCGCATGACGTGGATCGCCTTGCGGCGGCCGTCGGAGGTGAGCTCGAGGTGGCGGTCGCCCGAGACGACGACGAGGCCGTCGCGCTCCATGCGACCGACGGTCTGCGACACGGTCGGCCCGGAGTGGCTGAGCCGCTCCGAGATGCGCGCGCGCAACGGGATGATGTTCTCCTCCTCGAGCTCGAGGATGGTGCGCAGGTACATCTCGGTGGTGTCGATCAGATCCGTCATCTCAGCCTTCCCGTCTCGGCGCGCTCCACCCTAGTGGTCGCCACGACGCAGCATCGGCGCTGGGCGCAACGCAGGCCTCCGTCGCTCGGAGGAGGGGTGCGGGCCGGGAACCATAGTATTAACGCATGCCGGACCTCACCATTCCTCGCGAGCTGCTCCCCCACGACGGACGGTTCGGCTGCGGCCCGTCCAAGGTGCGGCACGACCAGCTCGCCCACCTCGCGACGCAGGGCGCGCACCTCCTCGGGACCTCGCACCGCCAGGCGCCCGTCAAGGACCTCGTCGGGCGCGTGCGCAAGCACCTCGCCACGCTGTTCCGCATCCCCGACGGCTACGAGGTCCTGCTGGGCAACGGCGGCTCGACCGCCTTCTGGGACGCCGCCGCCTTCTCCCTCATCGAGCGCCGCGCCGAGAACCTCACGTTCGGCGAGTTCGGCCAGAAGTTCGCGGCCGCCGCCTCCGCGCCGTTCCTCGAGCCGGCCCACGTCGTCTCCGCCCCCGCGGGGTCCCGGAGCGAGGTCGAGATCGTCGAGGGGATCGACGTGTACGCGTGGCCCCACAACGAGACGAGCACCGGAGTGATGGCCCCGGTCCGCCGGGTCCGCGGCGACGAGGGCGCGCTCACCGTCATCGATGCCACCAGCGCGGCGGGCGGCATCGACGTCGACATCGCCGAGGCCGACGTCTATTACTTCGCCCCGCAGAAGAACTTCGCCTCCGACGGCGGACTTTGGTTCGGCCTCTTCTCCCCCGCCGCGATCGAGCGGATCGAGCGCATCGCGGCGAGCGGCCGCTACATCCCCGAGTTCCTGAGCCTCAAGAACGCCGTCGACAACTCGCGCCTGAACCAGACGCTGAACACTCCGGCGCTCTCGACCCTCCTGCTGATGGAGTCGCAGCTCGAGTGGATGAACGCCTCGGGCGGCCTGGCCTGGGCGTCGGCGCGCACGGCTGAGTCCTCCTCCACGATCTACGACTGGGCCGAGGCCTCGAGCCTCGCCACCCCGTTCGTCGAGGTGCCCGAGCACCGCTCCCAGGTCGTCGCGACCGTCGACTTCGACGCCTCCGTCGATGCCGCTCTCGTCGCGAAGATCCTCCGCGCGAACGGGATCGTCGACACGGAGCCGTACCGCAAGCTCGGCCGCAACCAGCTGCGCGTGGCGACGTTCGTCGCGATCGAGCCGGACGACGTCCGCTCGCTGCTCGGCTGCATCGACCACGTCCTCGAGCGCCTGGCGGTCTGAGGCACGCCATGCGGCTGTGGCTGCGCGAGGAGGAGCGGCGGCCCGCGCCGCCGCCCTACGCGAGCGACGACGCGACGGCTCTGCTGGTCGGGTGCGTCGTCTGGGCGGTCGCGCTCGTGGCCGTGCTCGTGGCGACGGCCGTCGGAGCCGTCATCGAGCCGGTCGTCCTGTCGACCGTCGTGATCGGACTGGTCCTCGGCACGATCGGGCTGTTCTACAGCCGCAACCGACGCTAGACCGCGTCGGTCTCCATCCGGAGTCCGGTGCCGTCGGCCTCGGGCTCGAGACGGACGCGCAGGCCGGTGAACTCGCCGAGGCGCTCGACGTGGGTGCCGCCGCACGCGATCGCGGCGTCCCCCGCGGGGAGGGTGCAGCGCCATGTCCGCCGCGTGCTGAGGAGGTCGTCGTCGCGCTCGATGCGCACCTCCGCGTCCGAGGCGATCCACTCGGCGAGGAGGGCGTTCACCCGCTCCTGCACCTCGACGATCTCCGCCAGCAGGCGGGCGGTGTCCATCCCGCTGCGTCGGAGGGACTTGCCGAGGCGGTAGACGTCGGTGGAGCCGGACTCGCGGATCCGCGAGGTCTGGATCGCCGCCTGGTCGAAGTCCGGGTTGCCCAGGGCGTCGGTGCGCGCCGGCTTCGACCAGAACGAGGCCAGAGCGGCGTTGAGGGCGAGGGAGGCGAGGTGGCAGGCGGTGTGCCCGCGGGAGAGCTCGTGCCGGTGGTCCGCGTCGACCTCGACGTCGACCTCGTCGTCCACGTGGAGTGAGGAGGCGTCGTCGACGATGTGGACGACGACGAAGCTCCACTCTGGAGTGCCGAGCCGCGCCGGGAGCCGCTCGCCGACGTGCAGCTCGCCGCCCTGCCACGCCCCGATGCGGCAGTCGATGAGGGGATGCCGCTCCCCCGCCACGGCCAGCGCGCCGCGGTCGGGCCCCTGGTCGGGCCAGGTCGGGTCGACGGGGTGAGCGGCGGTCGCATCGAGGACGACCGCCCAGCGGCCGTCCTCCAGCCGGCCCACGTGCTGCACGCGCCCGGAGGAGCGCACGGCGCCGCCGGGATAGGCGATGCGGGTATCGGAGTCGATGCTCATCGGGCGGCGCCGGACCGGATCAGCGGCGACGTCGACGGCGACGGGTGGCGGGGGCGGGAGCGGGTTCGGGCTCGACGTCGTCGGAGTCCTCGTCGTCGGAGTCGTCGTCCGGGTCGTCGTCGTCGTCGGAGTCGTCCTCGTCCGAGTCCTCGTCGTCCGAGTCTTCGTCGTCATCCGAGTCGTCGCCCGAGTCCTCGTCCTCGTCCGAGTCCTCGTCCTCGTCCTCGTCCTCGTCCGAGTCCTCGTCCTCGTCCTCGTCGGAGTCGTCGTCCGACTCGTCGTCGAGGTCGTCTTCCTCGGCGTCCTCGAGCTCGTCGTCGTCCGCGTCCTCGACCTCCTCGCCGAGCGCGTCCTGCGCGGTCTGGTAGTCGGCGAGACGCACGGACCACGGCACCCAGTCCGGAGCGAGGACCGCGCCCTCACCCGGCAGCAGCTCGACCTCCAGGACGTTCACGTCCTCGGTCTCGTCGATCCGGGACAGCGTCGCCGTCCACAGCCAACCCGGGTACCCGCGCATGAGGTTCGCGAACTTCAGCGACACGACGTGCTCGCCCTGCGCCAGAGTCGTGACCAGCTCGCCGATCGTCCCCTCGGGGGCGATCTCGGCGAGCGCGGCGCGAGCGACATCGAGAGACCCCGCGAGCACGGCGTCCGCCTCGTAGACGGGCTCGGGAGCCTCGTCCGCGGCGGCCTCGTCCGCCTCCCCCGTGGAAGCGTCGTCGTCGGCCTCGGAACGGTCGTCGGCGACGGGGCCGGAATCCTCCGCAGAAGTCGCATCCTCAGCAGGAGCCGCATCCTCAGCAGGAGCCGCATCCTCAGCAGGAGCCGCATCCTCAGCAGGAGTCAAGTCGTCAGCAGGAGCCATGTCCTGAGCAGGAGCCGAGTCCTCAGATGTTCCCGCGTCGTCAGCAGGAACCGCATCGTCAGCAGTGGCCGCGTCCTCAGCAGGAGCCGGCACTGCAGCAGAAGCCGTGTCCGCGCCGGGAGCCCCCGCCTCAGCGGCGACATCGTCGGCCGGAGGAGTCTCCTCCGCAGAGGCGGAGTCCTCGCCAGGAGCCTCGGTCACCGGGAGGGCGGCGTCGCTCTCACCCTCGCCGGAGGGAGCCTCGTCGACAGGAGCCGCCTCGTCAGCGGCGATCTCCTCGTCGGCTCCGCTCGCGTCCTCGGCGGAGGAGTCCTCCTCGGCAGGAGTCGTGTCCGGCTCGCCGGAGTCGCCCTCTTCCGAGGACTGCTCCACGCGAGCGTCCTCCGTGGTCGGAGCGGCGACGGTCTCCTCGACCGGGCGCTGCTCGTCGGTCGTGCCGTCGGCGTCAGGCATCCAGCTCGTCCGCAACCCGGCGCAGGAGCGCCGCGATCGTGCGCCCGTGGGCCTTGTCGGGGTAGCGGCCGCGCTTGAGCCCGGCGCCGATCCCGTCGAGCAGCTTGACCGTGTCCTCCACGATCACGGACATGTCGTCCGCGGACTTCCGGTTGAGCTTCACCAGGCTCGGCGGGGCGTCGAGGACGCGCGCCGAGAGCGCCTGCGCCCCGCGCTTGCCGTCGGCGATGCCGAACTCGAGGCGGGTGCCGGCCTTGACCGCGGTCCCGGAGGGCAGCGCGGAAGCGTGCAGGAAGACCTCCTGGCCGTCATCAGTGCTGATGAAGCCGAAGCCCTTCTCCTCGTCGTAGAACTTGACCTTGCCGGTAGGCATGCAGACCCCTCCTGGAAATGAAGCAGCCATCAGTTTAGTCGACCGGGGCCGCCCTATCCTTGACGGGTGAAGCCACAGGAGCCGGCGGGCGTCGGACGCGCGGAGCGCACGCTCGCCTACATGTTCATCGCGATCATC
>NZ_PSUU01000064.1:0-13956 GCF_002932015.1 Rathayibacter sp. AY1H3 | reverse complement strand
ATGGTTCACCGGCACGCAGGGTTCTAGTTGTCCTTGACTCTGCGACCCGCGCCGCGCCCGTCTCCGCCGGCAATCCAGTCGTTGACCGCTCGAGCTACGTGAGTGTTGTGACTTGCGGCCCATGAGGGATCGTTGGATGCGGATGTGAAGGCGATCATCGGTGTGTGCCGGATGCGGCCGTGACGGTCGCGCCAATGCAGGACCATCAAGCCGGCTTTTTGGCGCACTTGGATGGTCTGGTCGCGAGGGACGCGTCGGGACCACCAGACCCCGTGGACGGTGAGGTCGTTCTCTCGCAGGCTGACGCCGCTGAAAACAACCCACCGCGCAGCGAGCGATATGACGACCGCGAAGATGACGATGAAGACCAGCTGCTCGTCCAGCGCGAGGCCGGGCTTCCATACTGTCGCTGCCGGCACGCAGATCAGAGCTGCGGGCAGGAGTATGCCGAAACGGAGCTGGATATTCGGGCGAAACCGCACGAGCGCTGATTTTAGGGGGCGCCCGCCCGTTCGTCGTTCCGCACAGGGGTCGTTCAGTGGCCGGTGAGCGGGCGGGTGCTGCTCTCGCCCGCGCTGTGCGTCGCGGCCCAGAGCAGGGCGGCACCGGCGGCCCCCGTCGGTCTGTCGCGTGAGGCGTCAGCGAAGTCTCCGTTTCTCGACCGCATCGCCACAGGCCGCGTGTCCACAGCGCGTGACGCCCCGGCTGCGGATTACGGCTAGCAGCTAGCGAACGCCGCGGGCACGCTCGTAGCACCGGTAGAGCACGATCGCGCCGACGGCTGACACGACGAGTCCGATCAGAAAGCCCACGAGCAGGACCGGGCTGAGTTGGCCCCCGGTCTGATCCAGGTCCGCACGAACGCCGGCCTGAAACCCCGACACCGAGCAGAGGAAGGCGATCACGACACCCGACGCGAGCAGGCTCACGCCCTTGAGCACTTCCACCATGACCACCCCCGGTCGTGAAGCTACCGCAGAGTGTTCCATTCCGCGACCGCCTCGCCCCGTAGGAGGATCGTTCAGCGGGCTGCTGAGCCGGCGGGTGCTGCTCTCGGCCGCGCTGTGCATCGCGGCCGAGAGCAGGGCGACACCGGCGGACCCCCGCCGGTCTGTCGCGTGCGGCGTCAGCGAAGTCCCCACTTCTCGACCGCACCGCCACAGTAGAGCCCCGGCACGCTGCCCGAGCGTCAGTCGAACTGGACGCTGCTGCGCAGCTCGCCGCCGCTCCACGTCTCGAGAACCCACCGATCGGGTCCGGGCGATGCGCCGGCCATGGCCCGTGCCGTGTCCCGTGCTGCTTCCCGGGCCCGCTCCGCGTAGCCGTAGACCCCGATGACGTCCGACGTCTCGGCCCAGAAGTCGCTCCGCAGAAGGAGGTAGTGCTCGCCGTCGATGCTGATCCTCACGCCACGGGTCCTCGCTGTTCGCGGAACGCCACAGGTGATCCGGCGCGAAGTAGCAGTCCGGTGGCGCGCGTCCCGAACAGGGATCTCTGACCGGCAGAGGGGCTCTCCGCTATGTCGTCGCTCGATCTTCCTGCGACTCGGTGATGAGCTCCTGCTTGCGTTCGGCTCTGAACGCGACAACGGTCCCTGCGAGAGCGAGTGCGGCGGCTGCGGTGAAGAGGGCCGTGGCGTCCCACCTGTAGTAGTGAATGGTCGTGCCTGGTGAGGTCTCGCTGGCTGCGTAGGTGCAAGACAGGGTATTGCCGGGCTGCGTCCAGCCGTCCCCGGTGGTGTCGTCCAGTACAGCGTCGTCGGGGTGGATCCGCACCGTTGAGTCGTTCGGAATTTGCTGTCTAAGCAGAGCTTCGACTAGGCGCTGATTTTAGCAATGGATGATACTAAGAAAGAAATCCCGAGAACAAGCATTGCTATAGAAACAAATAATACGGTGCCCGGGGTTGATGACCTGGCGACACGTTCCGCCCTGTTCCCGTAAATTCTCCGTATCATCCTCGCGTTGAAGCGCGCGTAAGCCTTTCCTTTCCATGCCAGCAATATTGCGGCGGCAACGAAAATAATGCCCGCTACTAGTTGAATATATCGTTCGTCCATTGGTTCTACTTTTCTTCTGCTCGTAGGGACAACACACTCGTCGCCACAGGAGAAACCCGAAGCGGCGATTCTGTTGCCGGCCGCCGGCTCGCCGCCAGCAGTTCTGGTCGTGGGAAAACCTAGCTCTTCCGGCACGCCTGATGAGCTGCGCGGAGTTGGACCCAAGCAGTGGGCGGTGTAGCTCGACATGTCCCGTACGGGGATCGTTCACCGCGTCAGTTGTGGTCTTCGGTAATGAGGGCTGCTAGCTCGTCGCGGGTCAACGATTCGACGGGCGCGTGCTCGACCATCGCTGAGTAGGTGCCGTCCGCCTCCTCGTAGCTGCCGGCGCCTCCGCCGAGGAGGTACGGGCGTTCGCCGTCGGAGAGGAAAAGGAGGTAGGAGGTTCCGGGCGCGAGCAGGGGTTCCTGGGTGGTCGTGTAGAGAACGCCGTCCATGACCCCGCCGGTCTGGGTGATCGTGATCTGCTCTTCCGCTGCTCCCTTGTGAACGACGGTCACTTCGAGCTGGACCTCTGTGGCAGCGATGGCGCCCTCGCGGGCTGCAGCTCGTTGTTCCTCCTCCGACAGGTCACTCAGCGGGTTCACCAGTGGGTCGTCGCCCTCGTAGGTCGGATATTGGATGACATCGCTGGTCGAGACGGCTGTGCCTTCGATGATGCGATCAGCTTCCTGCACGAGTTGAGGCAGATCGTAAAAGGGGTACTGGACGGCCATCTGCGCAGTCCGCTCAACGACCGGCTGCTCGGGAGCGCCGGCACAGCCGGCGAGGAGGGTGATCGGCAACAGAAGCGACATCGCGACTTCCGCTACGCGGGCAACTGCCTTGGACTGCATGCGCATCACCCTCTCACGAGAGATGATCCAGATCGGGGGCATCAGCCGTCCCGTATCGGGATGGGTCAGCGGTTGCGGGCAAGCCGGTTCAGCTCGAGAGAGGGCGTCCGGCGTCAGTCGTCGTCGGACCCGGCCCGAACACGGAGCCAGAACGCCGCTTCCCACGCCGCAGGATCACGGTCGTAACGCTCCGCCTCAGTGACGTACTTGTCATGTGCGCGCTGCGCGGACTCGTGGTTCCACTCCCTGATCGCGGCGTCGTTGAGAAGCTGCCCACCGAAGTGCACGATCTCGTCTCGGTAGTCACCCATCGCCTCGTTCATCCACTCTCCGGGGTCGGCGGCCTGCGTGTGAGTGGCGAGATACGCGTTCCATCGCGCGTCCAGCTGAGCCCGAAGCGGGTCCGGGTCGCGGTCGGGGGATGAAGGCTGCTCCATGACCGGAACCCTACGACTCGGTCTTCGGCCGCATCGTTCTCGTCCCCGTGGCGAGCGAGAGGCGGAGGAGGACCGCCCAATTCCACAGGGGTGCTTCAGCAGGTGGACGAGGGCGGTCCTAAGATTCGGGGGTGGGCATCACCATTCCCCGCATGGCCGCGACGATCGAGCGGCGTCTTCTCGTCAACTTCCGGGTGGACCCCGTCGTGATTGAGTCTCTGCTGCCCGAGGGGCTCCGTCCGCAGATCGTCGACGGGAGCGCGGTGGCGGGCGTCTGCCTGATCCGGCTGGGAAATTTCCGGCCGATGTGGGTCGCACCGAGGATCGGCCACCGGAGCGAGAGTGCGGCCCATCGAGTGGCTGTCGAGTGGGACGGGCCCGACGGGATCCGGACCGGAGTGTTCATCCCGCGCCGGCACAGCGCTTCGCGTCTCGCCCAAGTCGCGGGTGGGCGGGTGTTCCCGGGCGTCCATGAACGCGCTCGGGTGAGATCCGTCGAATCGGACGACGACCTGAGTGTGACCGTCGACGCCGCCGATCTTCGTGTCGCTGTCGACGCCCACGTTGTCCCGCCCGAGACGTTCACGAGTTCACTGTTCGCCGACCTGTCCGCGGCGTCCGATTTCTTCCGGAAGGACGCTGTCGGCTGGTCGCCGACGCGAGCGGGGCGGCTCGAGCCGCTTCGGCTGGACACCCACGCCTGGCGCGTGGAAGCGGCTCGCACGACGCGTGTCCAATCGAGCTTCTTCGACGCGCTCCCCACCGGCTCCGCTTCGTTCGACCACGTACTGGTCATGCGGGATGTCCCGGTGGTGTGGAGCAGTCTTGGAGAGGCTGCGCCTGCCGCTCGGCCTTGACCGGCGGGTGCGGAGCATGCGGTCACCCATCCTCCGCGGAACGGTCGGCGGACGGGTGCGGAGGGGTCACCGTTCGGCGTCGCGCTGTACTTGGTGCGCCTCATCACCGGCGGCCGCGCTTGGGGTGTTGCCGCGGGCGCGCTGACGGCCGCAGTCGCCTTCGCATCGAAGCTCCGGCGAGCAAGGCGGACGAGCGCGATCTGGCGTCTCGTAAGGGGATCCTCGAGCGGAGAGTTGCGAAGCGGATCTCGTCTGAGACGATCGGCTCGGATCGGACACCACTAGGCATGAGCACGCCACCGGAAGCAGCAGCACTCGCGCGAGACGCTGCGGCGCGCACTGATGACGCCGCCCTGATGGACGGCGCGAGGCGAGGCGACCGGGCTGCGTTCGGCCGGCTCTACGACCGGCACGCGGCGACGACCTACCGCTACGCCCTCAGCATCGTTCGCACGCCCAGCGACGCCGAAGACGTCGTGCAAGACGTATTCCTCACCACGTGGACGCGGATCAACGACGTCGCGATCGTGGACGCATCCGCCCTTCCGTGGCTGCTCACCACCGCCCGGTTCACCGCGCTGAACCTCGTCCGAACCAAGACCCGTGCACGGAACCGCACCGAGGACGCGGACCTGTCCCTGCACCCGGATCGACGTGGCACCCCTGACGAAGAAGTTGCGAGGCGCCAGCTCGCCGCGGCGATCGAGGAAGCCGTCTCCGAGCTCTCCGACACCGATTAAGCGCTGTACTACCTGTGTATCGAGCAGGGCAGCAGCTACGCCGACGCCGCGAAAGCACTCGGCTCCACCCACGGCGCGGTCCGCAACCGGCTCAGCCGGCTCCGGACCGCGCTCCGCACCACCCTGCGCCCCTTTGAAAGGGAGAACTGATGACCCACGACCTCGGCCCGACCACGGGACAGCTCACCAGGATGCGCGCCACCATCCTCACCGACATCGCTGCCCGCCACCGCTCCACCAAGCGCCGCCGCCTCGTCGGGCTCGGCCTCGCGGCCGTCGTCGCGATCGGCACCAGCGCCGCCGCGATCACCGTAACGCAGGCTAGCAACGACGAAGCCAACACGAGTTTCGACTGCTACTCCGTCGCCGACGTCCGCGCGGACCACACCACGAGCATCCTCGTGGACGACGACCGCAACGCATTCGAGCTGCTTCCACTGTCCGAGCGGGTCGCCGCCGCCCTCGAACGATGCGAAGCGAGCTGGAGCGCCGTCCCCGACGAGCCCTACCCGGGAAGCGGACCCATCAACGTACCTAACCCGACGGTCTGCGTCCTCGCGGACACCAGGCTCGGCGTCTTCCCGAACAGAGCGGGCCAGCCCACTGGCCCCTTCTGCGAAGGACTCGGCCTGGCAGCGCCGGCACTCGCGGCATCTGCCGACTGAGCCATCCCACGGAAGGCGTTACGTCCCGTAAGAGGATCGACTGGCGGGCTATTCCTCGATCGGTTCAGCGCCCTCGAGCGGAGTCAGCGTCGCCCAGAATCCGTTCCCGGAACTGAGGTACAGGCGGAGGGGCTGGTCGGTGTCCATCGGGTCTCCGTCCGGGTAGAGGTCGGTGCCGCTGCACGCATCAGGCATCGACACGACGCGGATTGTCTCTCCTGCAATGAACGGTCCCTTCTCTGTCTCATCCACGGTGACCATGTATGCGGATGCTGCGACGCTGAAGACGCTCTGAGTTCCCGAGGCGCGAGGGGAGGCGGTCGTGATGACCGCTTCGGCGACCTCGTAGCGGGCTTCCGCGGATCCAAAATACGCCCAGCCCGGGCATCCCGACGTCTGCACCGCCGGCGCGCAGCCGGCGGCGGTGAGCAGCGCCGCTCCGGTTGTGAGTGCGGCAGCAACTCGAATGCGGTGACGCGAACCCGAGGTCATGCCGGTGACGCTACCCGCTCAGCTCCGTCCCATATGGGGATCGGCTAACGAGACCGCGTGCCGTACAAGGCGCTCTTCACTCCCCGCCGTTCACTCACCGAATGAGCGAACAAGCTGTGCCCGTCGACGTTCTGCGCGTGCACGGTGCGTCACCGCTGGCGCGATGATGTCGTGCTCGTCGTGGAGGGCGATCCGCGCGTGGTGTCGGTTAATCTCGTCGCTGTCCTCTGCGATGAGTTCGATTGCTCGTCTGGGTCGGTCGGCGCGGAATAGTACTGCCCAGCGCACCTCGACCGACCGGTCGCGCGCCAGCCGGAGCAACTGCTCGTCATTGGGGTACTGGAGTCCGCCCTCTGCGGCTCCGGCGCGGACGGCGCGATCGCGGTCGGTGATGAGACGCTCCATCTGTGTCAGGGAGATGCGGGGGTTGCGCGCGCACATGCCGCGGACAACCGGTGACGGGTCGGTGAGAAGCGACTCGAAGATCTCAAGTCGTCGGTGGTCTGAGCCGTCCGGCCACGAGTCTCCCCGAAGGGATCCGCCGCGAGTGTTCTCTGTACCGCAAGGGCGAGCGACCTTTGGTCGTCGTCCGCGTACAGGTGGGCAAGGATCGCACGGACCCACTTGTCCGTTGATTTCGCCGCGATCTCGTGGAGTTGCGGGCGTTCACGAAGGCTGCTGGCGGCGGCGAGGCGCACGGCGTCGACGTCATCAGCGAGGAGACGCCCGATCGTCAGGTCATCCGCAGCGGCGTTCTCGGCAACAGCGATGCGCACCTGTTTCGACTCGTGCCCGGCGAGTGCCCGCAGGAGCACAGCGTCCACCGACGACTCTGCCCGAAACTTTGCCGAACGAATTGAGGGCATGACCACGATCATGTCAGCAGGCGTCGCGGTCGATGCGGGGGAACCAGTCCCGTACCAAGGCGGTAGGAGTTTCAGTCTCGATAGCCGATCGTGCACCGGACGGATTCGTTAGGGATTCTCGCTCGCCGGCCCTTCTGTGTCAGCGAGGAAGGCGGCGGCGAGTCGAGCGACCTTCTGGCGGTATCGCTCGCCGGCTCCGATGCCTCGCGCGTCGAGCTCGTCATCGACCTCGACAAGCGGCTGCGCAGCTGCCGGTCCGTCGTGACCGATCCGGTCGTGCACCCAGGATGAGAAGGAGCGGAGATCCCAGTCGCCGGTGAGGAAACGACGGCATGCGACGCGCAGCGCGAGAAGCGGGATCTCCTCACCGTCCCGATCCAATGGCCGCGCGCCCGCTTCGATGAGTGCCGCCGAGCTGAGGTCGAAGACGTCGGCGGGAGTGGCGCTGGAGTAGAGGGACGCGAGAGCGACAAGGGACTCGCTGTCACTCCCTGCTGCGACGAGATTCGCTGCCAGAGCGATCACGTCTCGGGGCTGGACCAGCCCGAAGAAGAGAGCGGCTGTCGTTTCGCGCAGGGTCGGGATCGAAGGGTCATCACGGTCTTCTGCATCGTCTCGCATCCGACCTCCTCCGACCAGTCGCTCGCTGCCGCCCCGCGCTGCTGTCGCGGCGGCGGCGTCAGCGCGACTCGACACGTCGATCGGAACCGGTCGGTGACAGGTCGGCCCGTGGCTGAACCCGTGCTCGAGCTCGTAGACGCATTCCGAGCAGACGTGACCGCCGGCCGGTCCGGCATCCGCGACGTGCTCCACCCACGGGTGAGAGCACGCGCAACAGGCCTCAGCGAGCAGGGAGCGGAACCGAGCGCGGCGCGAACGGCGCGCGTCAGCTCGCGGGCGCCAACGCGAGAGGCCGAACATCCCGTGAGCGTAGCGAGCGCATCGCCACGCCGTCGCGCGCTCCGCCGTGCTTCCATCGCTTCTGGCGTCCCGTAAGGGGGTCGCTGAGCAGGAACTTCTCGAGTCCCGCGGTGCCGATTGTCGGTGCCGTGTGGCGGTACCGTCGTTGCCCCTTTCGTAGAGGACCTCTGTGATCACCGTCAGCAGGTCAGGGTGAACCTGACGAGCTGGAGACCAACGCTCGTCGCAGTGATGGCAGCGAACGCGATGAGCGACGCCGCCGGACGAGACGGCACTCTGCGTCTCTTGGACAGCATGAGGATGCTGGATGCGCCGAGCGCCCAGGCAGGTGTGCTGAGTGCGGCGATGAGGAGCAGGACGGGTCCGCCTGTCGGAGGCGGTCCAGGGTCATCCATCTCCGCGAAGCCCATCAGCCCGGCGATGAGGATCGCTAGTCCCGAGAACGTCACGATTCCGAGGATCGCTGTGAGGAGGAGGGCGTAGGGGAGCGCGGTCGATGTGAGCGCACGCGCGGTCTTCGCCGCCGCATAGACGGATCCTCCGATAACGAGCAGGGCGCCGAGGTACCAGGCTGCTGCGCTCAGCGGGATCTCGCGCGGCCGGCAGTCCGTCATGGCTGGTGAGGCGAGGGTCAGCAAGCTCGCGCCGGCCTGAACGAGAAGCGCGGCGACAACGGTGAGAACAATCGCCGTCGCACCGGCGATCCGCCTCGCGCGCAACCGTGCATCGTTCTGCTGGTCGGTCATGGGCTCGAGGGTAGCTACCCCAGTCGGATAAAGAGGTCTAGTGGAGGCGGCCGCCCTCCATGGGACCGTCAACCATGCGTCCGGTAGGGGATCGCTAGCCGGACGTCTTGCTCTTCACCCTGCGTCAGGGACGACGGCGGCGGATATCCGCCGCGTCCGTTCGATGATCAGGATGTCGGTGACCCGGATGCCGAGCGCGGTGAAGAAGCCGGCGACCGCGTTCCAGTAGAGAGTCCAGAGGATGAGGCCGCCGACTTCGTTCTGGTCGTACCCGGGCGGAGCCCAGTCGGCGTTCGCGGCGTGGACCTGCCAGATCACAGCGAGGGCGATGCACAGCAGGCACGCTCCGAGGCCGAAGGCGAAAAGGATCTTGCTCCCGGAGTTCGTGCAGCCGAATCTCCACAGCACGTTCCTGAGAACGATGAGCGACACGGGGATCGCTCCGAGCGAGAACGTCCATTGCTCCCACGTCACGAGAATGCCCCCGTCTCGCAGCGAGCCGGATCGTCGGCAGGTGCCGTCGTCACTCTGCAGAGAGCGGGGGAGTGGTCGCGATCATTTCAGGAGAAGGCGTCTCGTAACCGCCGATGATGAGCGTGCTGGTGTCCGTCCAGCTCGGCTCGGAGTACGCGATC
The DNA here is from genome assembly GCF_002932015.1 of Rathayibacter sp. AY1H3. Classification (NCBI taxonomy): domain Bacteria; kingdom Bacillati; phylum Actinomycetota; class Actinomycetes; order Micrococcales; family Microbacteriaceae; genus Rathayibacter; species Rathayibacter sp. AY1H3. The sequence continues at coordinate 4,702 of NZ_PSUU01000064.1, read as the reverse complement.
GGCTCGGGGCTTCCGGCGCCAGGTTTTGCGCTGGTGATCCCGATGGCCACCGCACCCACGGCGAGGAAGCCGGAGACCAGCGCTGCAACCGTCACGGTCAACACGGTGTTGCGAAGCGTCTGCATCGTGCTGCCCCTCGAGTAGGTCGAATGGTGGGGAGCGTACCAGCGCAGGTGCTGGCGACGCCGTGCTACTGATCCCGTATGGGGATCCCCACGCGGGACGGTCGGATCACCGGGGTTGATCCGCCCCTCCCGTACAGGGCTGGATCAGCCCGTCAAAGGGCGCCCGTGGATTGTCTGGTCGCGAACGCGAGGTTGAGGAAGGGTAGATCGTCGCGTGCGATGACGGCCGTTATGTGGCGACCCTCGAGTTCGGCTCCGATACCGAGGACGTGAGCGTCGGTATCAAGTAGAACCCCGTTTTCCGGTCGGCTGTCGACGCTGACTGCCACGCCACGCTCGACCGCAGCCGCGGTCGCTCCGCCTAGCAGTTCCCCTGGCAGCGTCCCTTGGACGCGCGTATCGCGGAATCGGTTCCTCAGCACGTGATTCACATGATCCGTCAGCGTTGATTCGATCGTTCGTGGACCGGGGTCCTTCGGGTCGATGAGCGTCGTCAGCACTGCTTCCCAGAGCATCGGGAACTGGAGTCGAGCTCTTATCTCCACGAGTCGTGCGGGAAGGGGGCGCACTGGTGGTTCGTCGAGCTGAGTGCGCAGCTCGCTGCTGATGTCGGCCAGGTTGGCGGGATCGTCTCGGTTCTCCGGTCGGCGCCAGAGGGTGTAGGTGATCGCCGCGGAGAGGTAGCGGCTCTGCTCGTTTGTGGTGTGCGCGATCGTCCCTACAGCGATCTCTTCGACGGAGGGTTGCTGCTGCAACGTGAACAGCGCACCAGGGAATCGAGTGGTCACTTCATTAAGCGACGGCGGGTACGGGTCCTCAAGGCTGGAGTGCACGGCCTCAGCCTGTTCGAGCCACGGCAGCTTCGCAACGGGTCACTGGATGACGGAGTGGGTAGCCGCGTCGATGTGCTCTGAGCCCGATCCGCTCCGGCCTCGTTCAAGCACGTCAGGACCATGGAAGACGCCTGTCCCGTAAGGGGATCGCTGGCCGTGCGTCTGAGAGGATCAGCGCATGTTGCCGGATGCCGAGCTTGCCGCAGCGATCGAGGCCGTCGGGGTGCGGCGGCGTCATCCGGTTCCGGAGTACGACTACCGGATCGATGACGTGCGGCTGGTCGCTGGTCTGCTCGACTTTCGGCTCTGCATGTGCTCGTCCAACCCGGAGCCCGCTGCCCCGCCAAGGCTTCGCGTGGTTCGGGTCGACGTCGCCCCGGGCGGGCACTGCTGGGCGGCTAGCTGTTTTCTCGTGTCGCCCGGCCGGGGTGGAGGTGCTGCTAGTTCTCCGAGCTTGCAGAGAGGGTGGAAGTCGTTCCTGGTGGGCGGTAATTGCCGGCGAGGTGGATGAGGTTTCGGGCTGGCATCCAGCCGTGCTCGCGGGTCTCGGTGTGGTTGAGGGTCTCCACGAACAGCTCGAAGTCTCGGTCGCCCTTCGTGTCGTGAATCCAGGCCAGGACCTCCTCGACCGAGTCGGCGTCCGTGATCCGCTGCGGGTCATGGGTCACCGCCAGCTCGTCATCGGCGCCAATCCAGAAGCAGACCCAATAGGTCAGCGGTTCCTCGCGCTGCGCGTCAAAGAACGCTTCGTTCCATTCGGCTCGCATCAGCCCTCCCGTGTCCATCTTGAAGATAGCTCTACCAGCGCCGCGGCGTCCGTTGAGGGGTCGTCAACCGGTCGCCCGCGAGTTGCGTACGCCGCTGTCGGTCCTCGCAGTCGCCTGCACACCTCTTCGCGTCACCGCGGCACTCGTGCAGACGACCGTGAGCATTTAGATGTTCAAGGTCCCCTGCACATGCGACGCGGGCGCCACTGAACCGTTCCGTAAGAGGATCCCTGCACGGTCACTAGTCGGCGCAGCTATCGCCCCCCTCAGCCGCCGGTGGGTAGCTGCGGCGTCTCGAAGAAGAGGTACGGCAGGAAGTGGAGTGTCACGGAGGCGGCGATGCCGATGACCGGCACGATCCAGTAGCGCTGGCGAGGGTGAGCGAGTCGGCGGACGGTGATGAAGGCGACGACGGGTGTCACGAGGACCGGCACCCATGCGCCAAGCGTTGCCCACTGCACGGCTGGTCCGAAATCGCGCAGGTCCTGTGCTTCATCGAAGGCCGGGTGCATCAGGTTGCCGTAGTGCAGCAGCGTGAACGGGACCAGGGCGACGGCGAGTGCGAAGTGAACGACCGCGAAGACACCGATTCGGAAGCGAGCGCGGTCGAGGTCTATTGCGAAGGCCGGAGAGGTCACGAGCGAAGACTAGCCAGTGAGGACGGTCTGCTTGCTAGGCAACCGCGAGAGGTCCGCCCGCCGATCGAGGCGTCCGTATGGGGATCGCCCTCCGGGCGGCGGCCCTAGCGAGGATCGAGGCCCTGGAACGTGTTGGGGAAGTTGTCGAGCCAGCGCCATCGGTCGATCGGCCACGTGATCGCGACGGCTCGGCCTGTCACGTTGTCGATCGGGACGAAGCCCTTGGAGGGCGTGCCCTGTTGGAGGCGGGAGTCGGCGGAGTTCCCCCGGTTGTCGCCCATCACCCAGAGCCCATCAGGGGGCACGGTGACATCGAACGGGATGCTCGACGCGGCCGGGGCATTCTCGCCGTCCTTGATGTACGAGGCCTCATCGAGGGGCTGCCCGTTCACGGTCATCTGCCCCAACGGCGTGCAGCAGACGACGTGATCGCCAGGAAGCCCGATCAGCCGCTTGATGAGGTGATCGTTGGTCTCCTCGGGCGCCAGTCCCACCGCCTGCAGCGTGTTCTCGAACAGCCCGGCGATGGACGTGTCCTCGGTCTGCAGGACGGGCTGAAGCCATCCGCCCGGGTCCTTGAACACGATGACGTCTCCGCGGGAGAGGGGCACGACATCGGGGACGAGCTCGTTGACGATGATGCGGTCGTCCTGCACCAGCGTGTTGTTCATCGATGACGACGGGATGTAGAACGACCGCACGAGGAACGTCTTGACCAGGCTGGAAACCAGAACTGCTACCAGGACGATGACCACCACGTCTCGAAGGAACAGCAGCGCCCCGTGCCGCCGCCGCTGCGGCGGGCGTCGGCTGGTCAGGGGCACGGACTCAGCCGGCGTCGTCATGCTGAGAAGGCTACGTCCGCCGGTCCTGCTTGAAAGACCACCGAGGTGTGACCGGTACCGATCTGCCGGTGTCGATAAGAGCGAACTGACGCTGAGCCCATGCGCCCGCGGACGCGACGGTGGCACAAAATTTTCGAGCGTCCGCGTTTTCGAGGCCGCCGCGACATGTGCTGTGTAGAGGCGAAATTGGAGGGCCTGCGTTGAATCACTTCACCACTGTCGAACTGGACAGCACCAACCCGTACCCGAGCCTGCCGCCCCAGTGGGGCGAGGAGGCAGTCAAGATCATGCTCGACGCCGAACCCACTCGCGCGGTCCGTCGCAGACGGCGGCTGTGGACGGCATCTGCGCTGGCCGGGCTGGTACTGACGGGCGGGGCCGGCGTCGCAGTCGCCGCTCCACTACTGAATCGTCCGGTGCTTATGGGCGAGGTGATGCCGTACGTCGTGACCGTCGACGGCGAGTCGTGCTCTGCGACGATCCAGGTGCAGCCCCTGGACCCCGCGAACCGGGCGCTGAACACCCCTGAAGGGATGGCCGCGGCCGAACAGGCGCTACGCGGGCTTGATCTGGCCAATCTCGATATCGGATCGGCGCCGGAGTTCATGTTCCCGCCGAACACTCCCAAGCCTGCTGTTCAGCAACGCTGGAGCGGGATCTCATCCGTGGCGTTGCAGCTTGTGAGTCAGCAGCTCAAGGACCAGGGCTTCACCGAAGAGGTGTCGATGGCTTCATCGATCGACTGTGGAAGCGAATGATGCGGACCGCTGACGAGCGAGCACGCATCCTTCGCACCGCGATCGAGGACAACGCCGCGGACCTGCTCGCGTACCTGCTCCGGCGTACCTCGAATCACGAGGACGCCGCCGACCTGCTCGCAGAAACCGCGGAGACGGCATGGAAGCGCATCGCGATCATGCCCACCGACCCTGTCCGCGGCCGCATGTGGCTCTTCGTCACTGCCCGCCACAAGCTCGCAAACCATCAGCGGAAAAAAGTCGGGCAGGACCGCCTGACGACGGCCCTCGCGGACGACCTCCGCCAGAACGGTCAACAGCTCCCGATGCCATCCGATGACCAGATTGACGTGCAGAGGGCCGTGCGCTCGTTGCCAGCGAAACTCAGAGAAGTCATCGAACTCGTTCACTGGGATGGATTCACTGTGACCGAAGCGGCGCGAGTTCTCCGCCTGCCGACGTCCACCGCCCGCACCCGCTACGCCGCCGCGATCGTGCTGCTGCGCCAGACGCTCTGTGACCACGACACCGAACAGCTACCGGATCTCGCCGCATCGAGATAGCTGAACCTGCCACCTGCTGGCCGCCCCACTCGGCGCAAGGAGTGCGCAGTGTCGTTCCGTGAAGGGATGGTCGGCCGGTCACTCTGATGCTTCGACGCTGCACCAGTACTGCAGTTCCGCTCCGTCGCGGTAGAAGTAGTTGAGGCCAGTGAAGCCGTGCCCGCCTCCGAGGTCGTTGCGCAGAGCGTCCGCGT
>NZ_PSUU01000063.1:0-14446 GCF_002932015.1 Rathayibacter sp. AY1H3 | reverse complement strand
ACCCCGGCGGCACGGATCCGGGGCCCCGGCGGCACGCGTCGCGCCCGGCGCCCGCGACCTAGGGTGAGGGCATGCATCCGCTCGACGCCCAGGACCCGCACCGCCGCCACCCGCACGCTCACAACCGCGCCCGCGCCACTCACCCCCGCACCCTCCGCCTCCTCCCGCCCGGAGCCCCGCGCATGAGGGTCACCGACACGAGCGACCTGTGGTGGCGCACCGCCGTCTTCTACAACCTCGACGTGAAGACGTTCATGGACTGGGACGACGACGGCGTCGGCGACCTCGAGGGCCTCGTCCACCGGATCGACTACCTGGCCGAGCTCGGCGTCAGCTGCCTCTGGCTCGCGCCGTTCTACCGGTCCCCCGGCCGCGACAACGGCTACGACATCAGCGACTTCTACGGAGTGGACGAGCGCTTCGGGCACCACGGCGACGTCGTCGAGGTGATCCGGACCGCCCACGACCGCGGGATGCGTGTGATCGTCGACCTCGTCGTCAACCACACCTCGGACCAGCACCCCTGGTTCCAGGCCGCCCGCTCCTCTCGCGACAGCCCGTACCGCGACTACTACGTCTGGCGCGACGAGCCGCCCGCCGACCAGCCCGCGAACGTGTTCCCGGACGCGGAGGACGGCGTCTGGTTCCGCGACGAGGAGGCGGGCCAGTACTACCTGCACCACTTCTACCGGCACCAGCCCGACCTCAACACCGAGAACCCGGCCGTGCGCGACGAGATCGCGAAGCTCATCGGATTCTGGCTGCAGCTGGGCGTCGACGGCTTCCGGGTCGACGCGGTGCCGTACCTGATCGAGCCCGGCGAACGCGACGAGCACGAGTGGCTGCGCCTGCTGCGCCGCTTCGTCTCGCGGCGCTCCGGCGAGGCGATGCTGCTGGGCGAGGTCAACGTGACCCGCGAGGAGCAGCTCGGCTTCTTCGGCGGCGAGGACGCGGACGAGCTGTCGATGCAGTTCGACTTCATCGGCAACCAGCGCCTCTACCTCGCGCTGGCCCGGGAGGAGGCGGCGCCTCTCGTCGAGGCGCTCGCGAGCCGCCCCGAGATCTCCGTCGGCAGCCAGTGGGCGAACTTCGCGCGCAACCACGACGAGCTCACCCTCGACCAGCTGAGCGACGACGAGCGCGACGAGGTCTTCGCGGCGTTCGCTCCGGAGCAGTCGCAGCGGATCCACGGGCGCGGCATCGTCCGCCGCCTCCCGCCGATGGTCGACGGCGACCCGCGCCGCGTCCGCCTGGTCCACAGCCTGGTCTTCTCGCTGCCCGGGACCCCGGTGCTCTACTACGGCGAGGAGATCGGGATGGGCGAGAACGCCGACATCCCGGGCCGCAGCGCCGTGCGGACCCCGATGCAGTGGAGCAGCGCCGCCAACGGCGGGTTCTCGCGCGCCGACGCCTCCGACCTGATCGCCACCCCTCCCGGCGGCGGCTTCGGACCCGAGCACGTGAACGCGGCCGCGCAGCTCCAGGATCCGGACTCCCTCCTGGCCCACGTGAAGGGCCTCGCCTGGCTGTACCGGCGGTCGCCGGAGATCGGCTGCGGCGAGTACACGCACCTCCCCTGCGACGAGCCGAGCGTGCTCGCGCACCGGATGTCCGCGTCGACCGGCACGACCGTCGCGGTGCACAACCTGGCGTCGAACCCGCGCACGGCGCACCTGACGCTCCCCGACACCCCCGCCGGGGCGCGGCTGGTCGACTCCCTCGGCGGCGAGTCGCTCCCGCTCGGCGAGGACGGCGCCGTGTCGGTGCCCCTCGACGGCTACGGCGCGCGCTGGTTCCGCGTGGTCACGGAGGAGTCGCGCCGGCTGGTCTGAGCGGAGGGGCGGGGCTCTTCTCGACAGTCCAGGAGTCGTCGCAGTCGACCTCGAGTGCGACGGCTCCTGCGTTCTCGCGCGAGCGAGCCGAGCGCGCGGCTCGAGAGTCCAGTAGTCGTCGCAGTCGCGCACGAGTGCGGCAACTATCGGCGTTTCGAGGGGGGCGGGGCAGGAACGGAGGACGAAAGCACCCACCGCACGAAACGTTACGCACTCCAGTCCACGGCATCATTGACGTGACCGCTCTCCGCCGCCTACCGTGAAGCGCAACGTTTCGCCCCCGCCGCCGCACCAGGAGGATCCGCATGGCCCCCACTCCGCCGAGCCACCGCGTCCTCGCGAGCGGCAGCCGCATCCCCGCGATCGGCGCCGGGACGTTCGGCTCCGACCGCTACGACGCCGAGACCGTCGGCCTCGCGGTCGAGCACTCCCTCCGCGCCGGCTTCCGCCTCCTCGACTGCGCCACCGTCTACGGCAACGAGCCGCGCGTCGGCCGGGCGATCGCCGACTCCGGAGTCGACCGCGACGAGCTCTTCGTCATGTCGAAGATCTGGAACGACGCGCACGAGCCCGCGGCGGCCGTCGCCTCCGTCGAGCGCTCGCTCGCCGATCTCGGCCTCGACGTGCTCGACGCCGTCTTCGTGCACTGGCCCTTCCCCAATCACCACCCGCCGCACGCCGAGACCGACGCACGCGATCCGCACGCCCGCCCGTACGTCCACGAGGCGTTCCTCGAGACCTGGCGAGCGCTCGAGAGCCTGGTCGACCGGGGCCTCGTCCGGCACCTCGGCACCTCCAACGTCACCATCCCCAAGCTCGAGCGGATCCTCGCCGACGTCCGCATCGCCCCGCAGCTGAACGAGATGGAGCTGCACCCCTGCTTCCAGCAGCCGGAGCTGTTCCGCTTCTGCCTCGACCACCGCATCCAGCCGATCGGCTACTCGCCGCTGGGCTCGCCGTCGCGGCCGGAGCGCGACCGGGTGGAGGGCGACATCGTCGACATCGAGCACCCCGCGGTGCGGGCGATCGCCGAGGAGCGGGGCGTGCATCCGGCCGTCGTGTGCCTCGCCTGGGCGGTGAACCGCGGCCAGATCCCGATCCCGTTCGCGGTGAAGCCGGAGCAGATCGAGGCGAACCTGGCCGCCGCCTCCCTGGTGCTCACGGCCGAGGAGCAGGAGGCGCTGCGCGGCGCCGAGCGCAACAACCGGCTGATCAAGGGCCAGGTCTTCCTCTGGCCCGGCAGCACCGGCTGGCTCGACCTGTGGGACGCCGACGGCACGATCCCGGGCTGGAGCGGCTACGGCTCGCCCCGCGCCACCCTGTGACGTGGCCACCTACAAGGACCTGCAGCGGCTGACCGGCCTCTCGCTCTCGACCATCTCGAAGCACTACAACGGGCTCCCCGTGCGCCCCGAGAACCGGGCGGCGATCGAGGCGGCGGCCGCCGAGGTCGGCTTCCGCGTCAACGGCTTCGCTCGAGGCCTGCGCTCGCGGCGCTCCCGCACGGTCGGAGTGCTGCTGCCCGCCCTCGACAACGAGTTCCACCTCTCGATCATCGCGGGCCTCGAGCGGGCCCTGCGCGGAGAGGGCATCGGCGTGCTGGTCGGCGTGAGCCGCCCCGAGCCGGGAGCCGCGGTCGACCTGCTGCTCGAGAAGATGGTCGACGGGATCGTGGCGGTGCCGTCCGCGGGCGACGTCGACGCGCTGCGCCGCGCCTCCGAGCAGGGCACCCCCGTGGTGGCCGTCGACTGGATCGACGACGCACTGGTCACCGATCGCGTCGCGCTCGACAACGCGGGCGCCGGCGCCTCCGCCGCCCGCCACCTCCTCGACCACGGCCACCGCTCGATCGCGGTGCTCGGCGGGGAGGACGGAGTGTCCTCCACCCGGGAGCGGACCGCCGGCTTCCTCGCCGCCCTGGCCGAGCGCGGCGTGCACCCCGCCGCCGACGCCGTGGTGCGCGGCCCGCTGACGGTCGAGAGCGGGGTCGCCGCCGTCGAGCGGATCCTCGCCCTGAGCCCCCGGCCGACCGCCCTGTTCGCGAGCAACCGCGAGCTGACGGTCGGCGCCCTGATCGCCCTCGGCGACTCCGGGCTGCGCGTGCCGACGGACCTCTCCGTCGTCGGCTTCGACAACGTCGAGCTGGCCCGCGTGGTCCGCCCGCACCTGACCACGATCGCCCAGCCGACGGAGGCGATCGCCGCCGAGGCCGCCGCCCTCGTCCGCCTCCGCCTCGACTCCGGGGCGGAGCAGCCCGGCCCCCAGGAGCGGAGGCTTCCCGGCCGCCTGCTCGCCGGCTCGTCCGTCGCCCACCTCCACGACCTCTAGGAGCTCCTCTTGCTGACCACGACCCTCCTCCACCCCGAGATCCTGCACGCGCTCGCCCGCGCGGGCCACGGCTCCCGCGTCCTCATCGCCGACGGCAACTACCCCGTCGGCACCACGCTCGGACCGAACTCCGCCCTGGTGCACCTGAACCTCCGGCCCGACATGCTGACCGTCGACGAGATCCTCGACGCCCTTCTCTCGGCGATCGTCGTCGAGGAGGCGACGGTCATGACCCCCGCGCCTGGGATCGACGTCCCCGCGCAGGACGCCTTCCGCCGGTCCCTCGACGGCGTCCCCTTCACCTCGCTCGAGCGGCACGCCTTCTACGCCGAGGCGCGCACGCCCGACGTCGCGCTCACCATCGCCTCGGGCGACCGCCGCATCTACGCGAACCTCATCCTCACGATCGGCGTGCGCCCGGCCGACGCGTCCTGAGCGGGCGGGCGGGGCGTCGCCCCGCCCGACCCACTCCCTGAGAGTCCACGAGGCGTTCTCACGGCCGGCATCCCTACTCTGGTCGGCGTGGATCTCGACACCCTCCTCAACATCGGCCTCGTCGTGCTGTTCGTCCTCCTCGGAGGCGTCTTCGCGGGCACCGAGATGGCCATCGTCAGCCTCCGCGAGAGCCAGGTCCGCGCGATCGAGGCCGGCAGCGAGCGCGGCCGGCGCATCGCCGAGCTCGTCCGCAATCCCAACACGTTCCTCTCCGCGGTCCAGATCGGTGTCACGCTCGCCGGCTTCTTCTCCTCGGCGTACGGCGCCTCGACCATCGCGCCCGACCTCGTGCCGCCGCTGCAGTCGCTCGGCCTCTCGGCCTCCGCCGCCTCGACCGTCGCCCTGATCCTGATGACCCTCGTCATCGCGTACCTCTCCCTGGTGCTGGGCGAGCTGGTCCCCAAGCGCCTGGCGATGCAGAAGTCCGTCGCGTTCACCAAGGCCCTCGCGCCCCCGCTCAACGCCCTGGCGCGCCTGATGCGCCCCGTGATCTGGCTGCTGTCCGTCTCGACCGACGCCGTCGTCCGCCTCCTCGGCGCCGACCCGCGCGAGAAGGGCGAGAGCGTCTCGGCCGACGAGGTGCGCGACATGATCTCCAGCAACACCGAGATCCACGAGGACAGCCGCCGGCTGCTCACCGACATCTTCCGCGCGGACGACCGCCGCGTCGCCGAGGTGATGCGCCCGCGCCCGGACGTCGACTTCCTCCGCGGCGCGCTCAGCGTGGCCGAGGGCTACGCGGCGGTCCTCGACCAGCCGCACTCGCGCTACCCGGTGGTCGGCGACGACTTCGACGACGTGCTCGGCTTCGTCCACGTGCGCGACCTGATGTCCGCGTTCCCGGAGGCGGGCCGCGCCGGCACCGCGAGCAGCGTCGCCGACATCACCCGCCCGATCCTCGCGGTCCCCGGTACGACGAAGGTGCTCGCGGCCCTGCGCACCATGCGGCAGGACGGCCACCAGATCGCCGTCGTCATCGACGAGTACGGAGGGACCGACGGCATCATCACGCTGGAGGACCTGCTCGAGGAGCTCGTCGGCGAGATCTACGACGAGTACGACGGCGCCCGCCAGGCGGTCGACGCGAAGGCGGCCGAGCAGCTGCACGACGTCGACGGCGGGATGATCCTCGAGGACCTGGCGGAGCAGCTGGGCATCGAGCTGCCCGAGGGTCCGTACGAGACGGTCGGCGGGTTCGTCCTCGACCGGATCGGCCGTGTGGCCGTCGTGGGCGACTCCGTGCTCGTCGGCGACCACCTGCTCCGCGTGGCCGAGACGGACCGCTACCGCATCTCGCGGCTGACCCTCGTGCCGCAGCCCGCATCGGAGCCGAGCCCGCCGACGGCGCCCGCCGTCTGACGGGCGACCGGCCGCGCCTAGGGCAGAGGGCCCTCCACCCAGCGCGTGGCGGCGCGGCCGCGGGCTCCGGGCTGCGCGATCCACAGTCCGCCGGCGTGCGGATGACGCGCCCGTTCGTCCGCCGAGAGGTCGCGTGATGCGGAGGTGACGACCGCGATGTCCAGGTCCTCCCCCGCGAAGGCGATGCTGGAGGAGTGCGGGGCGTCGATCCTGATGCCCGCGCCCTCGACCGGGCTGCCGTCGGCCTCGAACACTCGAACGCCGCTCCCGCCCCAGACCGCGACCCACACGCGGCCGTCGGCGTCCACGGTCAGTCCGTCGGCGAACACGCCCTCCTCGAGCTCGACGAAGGGCTCGCGCGGGCCGTGCTCGGCGTCCGCGTAGGAGCGGCGGTGGATCACGCCCGACTCGGTGTCGGCCGAGTACAGCACGGAGCCGTCCGGCGAGAAGCCGAGTCCGTTCGAGAGCCGCAGGTCGTCGTCGAGCACGGTGACGGATCCGTCGTGCTCGATGCGCAGCAGGACGTCGTCGCCCGCCGACTCGCCGAGGGTCAGCGAGCCGACCAGGAGGCGCCCCTGCGGGTCGATCGTGCCGTCGTTGAAGCGGTGCCCCTCCGGCAGCAGCTCGGAGCCGCGCGTGAGGGAGCCGTCGACCTCCAGGATCGCGAGCCGCCGGGTCAGCGCGACGAGCGTCCGCCCGTCGCCCAGGGGCAGCGCGGCGCCGACCTGCTCGCCGACGTCGGTGCGCGAGATCGCTCCGATCCCCTCCGCGGTGACGGGGGCGGACAGGACCGCGCCGGCCTCGATGTCGACCCAGGTGAGGCGGGCGGTGTCCGGATCCCAGACGGGCCCCTCGCTGAGGACGTAGGTGGGGGTGCCCGCGGGCGTCGCGTCGATCATGCCTCCACGCTAGGCCGAGGAGGCGGGCGGTGTCAGGCCCCGCGGGACGGATCCGGGCTCGCGTCCACCGCGCCTCGCTCCGGATCCGTACCGATGAGCTCCGCGCCGCGCTCCGCCCCCGGGTGGGCACCGGTCCCCGGAATACACCCGCTCGGCGGTCCGTGACAAGGGGTGAATAGCCCGGCGATATGGAGCCGCCCGCGGGTCTAGTGTCGTCTCGCCGCGCTCGGGACAGCGTTCCTCCGCAACGACGCCGGGGCGACAGGAAGGCGCTCGCCATGTCGACATCCACCAGTCCGCGCGGCCCGGTCCGGAGCCTCGTGCCCGCCCGCATCGACAGGCTCCCCTGGACCCGCTTCCACTGGTCGATCGTCGTCGGCCTCGGCTTCTCGTGGGTGCTGGACGGCCTCGAGATCCAGATCGTCGCCTCCGCCGGCTTCGCGAAGGAGTTCGGGCTCTCGGCCTTCGAGGTCGGCCTGCTCGGCACGATCTACCTGTGCGGCCAGATCGCGGGCGCCCTGATCTTCGGGCGGCTGAGCGACAAGCTCGGGCGGCGCAAGCTGTTCATCCTGACGCTCGTCATCTACCTGGTCGCCAGCGGCCTGGCGGGACTCGCGCCGAACTACGTCTTCCTCGCCGTGTTCCGCTTCTTCGCGGGCATGGGGATCGGCGGCGAGTACGCGGCGATCAACTCCGCGATCGACGAGCTCATCCCCTCCAAGTACCGCGGCCGCGTCGACATCGCGATCAACGGCACCTACTGGGGCGGCGCGGCTCTGGGCTCCGCGGCCAACCTGTTCTTCCTGAACGACGCGCTCTTCGCCGAGAACGTCGGCTGGCGCCTCGGCTTCTTCCTCGGCCCGATCCTCGGACTGGCGATCATCTACCTCCGCCGCCACATCCCCGAGAGCCCGCGCTGGCTGATGACGCACGGCCGCGAGGAGGAGGCGGAGCGCACCGTCGACGAGATCGAGCGCCGAGTGGAGGCGGAGGGCGGCGTGCTCGAGCCTGTCGACGACGCGAAGGCGATCACCGTGAAGGCGACGGAGAGCATCCCGTTCCGCACCATCGCCCGGGTGCTGCTGCGGCAGTACCCGAAGCGGACGCTGGTGGGCGCGACGATGATGATCACCCAGTCGTTCCTCTACAACGCGATCTTCTTCACCTACGCTCTGGTGCTCGAGAACTTCTACGGAGTCGAGCAGAGCGCGATCTCGTACTTCTTCTTCCCGTTCGCGATCGGCAACCTCGTCGGGCCGCTGGTGCTCGGCCACCTGTTCGACGTGTGGGGCCGGCGGAAGATGATCTTCCTCACCTACGGCGTCTCGGGAGCGGTCCTGGCCGTCTCGGCGGTCCTCTTCAGCATGGACGTCCTGACCGCGACCACGCAGACGATCCTCTGGTGCGTGTCGTTCTTCTTCGCCTCCGCCGGAGCCTCGAGCGCCTACCTCACCGTGAGCGAGATCTTCCCCCTCGAGCTGCGCAGCCAGGCGATCTCGTACTTCTTCACCCTCGGCCAGATCGCCGGAGCGGTCGCCCCCGCCCTCTACGGCGCCCTGATCGGCGACGGCAGCGACCGCGGCCCGCTGACGATCGGCTACTTCGTCGGCGCCGCCGTGATGATCCTCGGCGGCGTGATCGCCCTGATCTTCGGCGTCGACGCCGAGCGCCGCAGCCTCGAGAGCATCACCGAGCCTCTGTCGACCGTGAAGTCCTGAGGGCGGATCGCCGCGAGGCCGGGAGCCGTTCCGAGGCGTCTCGGAGCCGGCGTCTCGGGGCCGGCGTGGGCCGCCGTCAGTGGGCCGGGCGGTAGCCGGTCCGGTCGTCGGGGGTGATCTGGCGGAGGACGCGGGCGGGGACGCCGGCGGCGATGGTGAGCGGAGGGACGTCGCGGGTGACGACGCTGCCCGAGCCGATCACGGCCCCGTCGCCGATGGTGACGCCCTGGTTGATCGTGACGCCGCCGCCGATCCAGACGCCGTCGCCGACGACGACCGGCTTCGCAGTGCAGGCGCCGGCGGCGCGCTCCGCCGGGTCGAGGGCGTGGTTCGACGTGTAGATCGAGACGCGCGGGCCGAACAGCACGTCGTCGCCGATCGTGATGGGGGCGCCGTCGAGCAGGATGCAGTCGAAGTTCGCGTAGAAGCGGTCGCCGATCGTGATGTTGAACCCGAACTCGCAGCGGAACGTCGGCTCGAGGTGCGCGTCCGCGCCCACCGAGGCGACGAGCTCGCGGAGCAGAGCCTCCCGCTCGACCGGCGAACGCCCGAAGCTCGCGTTGTACGCGTTCGAGGCGAGGACAGCCCGCTCGCGCGCGGCGACCAGCTCGGGGGTCATGTCGTCGTACACGGCGCCGGTCAGGATGTGCGCGCGCTGGTCCTCGAGGGTCATCGTCGTCCGTTCGTCGGTGTCGGCGCCCCGACGGGCGCCCGCGCCCACGCTACGGGGCCGCCGCGCGCCGGGACACCGCCTCCTCCGCCGACGCACCGCTCCTGCCGCGGTGTCTCGATGACGGAGAGGCGTCTCGGCGGAATCCCGCAGCAGGAGCGGCACCTCCGCGCCGCCACGCCCCCGCCTCGCAGCAGGCGTCAGCCCACGTGCACGCCAGGCCGGCGGTCGCGGCGGGACTCCGCGCGGCGGAGGACCTCGCGGGTGACGGGGGCGACCTCGCCGGTGCCGGTGATGAGGAAGCGGAACATGTTCGAGATGGGGCCGCCCTCGGTCCACTCGAAGTAGACGTCCGGGATCACGCCGGTGAGGTCGCGGATCTCGAGCAGCACCGTGGCGATGGTGTTCGGGATGTTGCCGCTGGTCACCGTCAGCACGCGGAAGCCGTGGCAGACGCGGCCCTGCACGACCAGGTCCTCCTCGAAGTCGGAGGAGTCGGTGGTGTGCACCTCGAGGAAGAGCACCGGGCCGCGCATCGGCAGGTTGCTGTCGCGCTGCTCCTCCGCCAGCTTGTCCCGGTACTCCGCCTCGGAGCCGTCGTCGGGCTCGTTCGCGAGGATGCGGATCACGCCGTAGTCGTCGGCGTCCGTGGTGAGGAAGTCGATCGCTGCGGCGTCGAACACCACGGAGGTGGCGCGCAGCTGGAACGAGCGGTGCACCCGCGAGACGAGCGAGACCGCGAGGATGCCGACGATGAAGACCGCCGCGATCCGCACGCCGTCGGGCCTCTCGACCACGTTCACGACCGTCGTGTAGACGAAGACCAGCGCGATGACCGCGAAGCCCACGGCGCGCTTGCGCTGCTTCCTGCGCTTCGCCGAGAGGAACACGGCGACGGACGCGGAGGTGATCAGCACCAGCACGCCGGTCGCGTAGGCGCCGCCCTGCGCGTCGACGTCGGCGCGGAAGAGGATCGTGATGACGAAGGCCACGACGGTGAAGACGAGCACGAGCGGACGGACGGCGCCGGCCCACTGCGGCGCCATGCCGTAGCGGGGCAGGTAGCGCGGGACGATGTTGAGCAGGCCGGCCAGCGCGGAGGCGCCCGCGAACCAGAGGATGCAGATCGTCGCGACGTCGTAGACCGTGCCGAAGCCCTCGCCGAGGTACTCGTGCGCGAGGTAGGCCAGCGCGCGGCCGTTGGCCTCGCCGCCCGGCTGGAACTGCGCCTGCGGGATGAGCAGCGTGGTGACGAAGCTCGAGGTGATGAGGAACGCCGACATCGTGACGGCGGCGGTGATGAGCAGCCGCTTCGCCCCGCGGATGCGGCCGACGGGGGCGTCCTCGGTGTCGCCCGCGTCGCCGCGGATCTGCGGCATGACCGCGACCCCGGTCTCGAAGCCGGAGAGCCCGAGCGCGAGCTTGGGGAACACGATGAGCGCGATGCCGACCATGATCAGCGGATTCCCGTGCTGGGTCGTGAGCGCCGACCACCAGTCGCCGATGACGACGGGGTTCTCGGCCACGTGCCCGATCGCCACGGCGATCACGATCGCGTTGAGCAGGAGGAACACGGCCACGAGCACGACCGCGATCGAGATGGCCTCGCGGAACCCGCGCAGGAACACGATCCCCAGCAGGGCGATCAGCCCCAGCGTGAGCGGCACCTCCGCCCCGTGGAACCAGGCGGGGGCGAACGGGTTCTCGACCGCGTGCGCCGTCGCGTCGGCCGCCGAGAGGGTGATCGTGATCATGAAGTCGGTGGCCGCGAACCCCAGCAGCACCAGCACGAAGAGCTTGCCGCCCCACCAGGGCAGCAGGCGCTCGAGCATCGCGATCGACCCCTCGCCGCGGAAGCTCTCGCGGGCCACGCGGCGGTAGACGGGGAGCGCGCCGAGGAGGGTCAGCACCACCAGGACGATCGTCGCGAGCGGAGAGACGAGGCCCGCGGCGAGCGCCGCGATGGCCGGCTGGTAGCCGAGGGTCGAGAAGTAGTCGACGCCGGTGAGGCACATGACGCGCCACCACGAGTGCGTCCTGCCGGTGGCCGCGTGGGGGCCGGGGTGCGCTCCGGAGTCGTCGCGGAGGCCCTCGAGGAGCCACGCCTTCACCCCGCCCGCGCGCGCGGAGGAGAGAGGGGAGGGTTCGAGGGCGTCGGGGTCGCCACGGACGACGGAAGAGGTCACTGGATGTTTCTACTCGCCGTGAGGAGCGCGCCCGCCCGGAATGAGCGGATCCTCACGCTTTCCTCACGGGTAATCGGCTGGGGAGGGACGTCGGCGCGCGATCCCGCGTCGTGAGGGGGTCGTGAGCGTCGCGCGAGCGGACCGTGCGGATCGGCCCGGTGCGCGTCCGCGTTCCGTCAGGATCCCCTTGCACCCGCCGTCGCGGGCAGACGATGGCGCTCGTGCACCTGCTCCTCCGCCTCCTCGACGCCGGTCCCCGCTGGGGCCGCCACACCGTCGGCGCGAGCCGGTACGGCGTCGTCCGGAGCGAGCTCGTCGTCTTCGCACCAGGCACCTCCGTCGAGGAGCGCAGGCGCCTCCGCCTGCACGCGGCCGGTCCGCAGCTGGTCGTGGCCGTGACGGCCGCCGGCGCCGTCGGGACGCTCGCGCTCGACCGGCTGCCGCTCCTCCTGCTGGCCGCGCTCGCCCTGCCGACCGCGTCGCTCCTGCTCCTCTCGGCCCGCTCGACCCGCCGCCTCCGCCGGGCCTGCGCCCGTCGGCTCGTGATCGCGGACGTCGACTCCCCCGCCGTCGCCGAGCAGGCGGCGATCGCTGCCGCGCTGCGGCGGGCCGACAGGCTGCTCGACGCCGGCGTCCTCACTCCGCTCGAGCACGAGGAGGTGTGGGCCTGCGCCCACGACCGGGTCGCGGGCCGCGTGGCTGACCGCCGCTCCCAGCCCCGGGCGGGAGGATCGGGGACGTCCGCCACCGATGGGAGCCCCTCATGACCACACCGCGCCGCGCACTGATCCTCGTCGACGTGCAGCAGGAGTACTTCAGCGGTCCGCTCGAGATCCAGTACCCGCCGCACGCGCAGTCGCTGCCGAGGATCGCCGCCGCCCTCGACTCCGCCGCCGCCGCGGGCCTCCCGGTCGCCGTCGTCCAGCACAGCGCGGGCGAGGGAGCGCCGATCTTCGACCCGTCGGGTCCGTCCTTCGCGCTGCACCCGGAGATCGAGAAGCGCCGCTCGGATTCGTGGAAGAACGTCACGAAGCAGTTCGGCACGGTCTTCGCGGGGACCGACCTGCTCGACTGGCTCCGCGAGCACGACGTCGACACGATCACCCTCGTCGGCTACATGACCAACAACTGCATCCTCGCCTCGGCCGCCGAGGCCGAGACGCACGGGCTCCGCGCCGAGGTCCTCTCGGACGCGACGGGCGCGATCGCGATCGCGAACGACGCCGGCACGATCGACGCGCACTCCCTGCACACCACGCTGATGGCGCTGCTCAACTCGAACTTCGCCGCCGTCGCCCCGACCACCGTCTGGATCTCGGCGCTCAAGGGCGAGTACACGCTCCCGATGAGCAGCCTGCCCGAGTCGGCGACGGCGGGCGCCGCTCGCTGACGGGCACTCCTCCGGACGGATCGGCCGGCTCTACTCTCGGTGCATGGCCCTTCTGCACCGTGCGACGATCACCCCCGGGAAGCTCGAGATCGTGGAGGCATGGGCGCCGACGCAGCCCTGGTGCGAGGGCGGCGGATTCACGCTGCTCGGCGCCTACCGGTTCGACGACCCCGATGGCGAGGTGGGAGTGGAGACGCTGATCGTCCAGTCGACCGGGCAGCCGCCGCTCCAGGTGCCGCTGACCTACCGCGGCTCGCCTCTCGCCGGCGGTGACGCGCATCTCCTCGCGACCGTCGAGCACACCGTCCTCGGTCGTCGCTGGGTCTACGACGGTGCCGGCGACCCCGTCGCGATCGCCGCCTTCGCCACGGCGATCCGCACCGGCGCCCGGGAGGTCGAGCAGCATTTCGAGGAGGACGGGCAGCGCATCGTCCGCCCGCCGACCGCGACGGTGCAGGGCAGCGGATCAGGCGCCGGAGCGTCCGGGCCGCCGTCGACGGTGCTCGTCCGCAGCGACGCACGGACCACCACGACCTCGGCCGACGGTCTGACTCTCGTCCTCGCGCGGGTCCTCGCGCCGCCGTTCCTCGAGGGCGAGGAGCGGCTGACCGGCAGGTGGAGCGAGGCGCTCCCCGTCACCCTCGCTGTCCTGGCCTGAACCGGCTCCGGTGGTCCGCCGCCCCCCGTCGCCCGGGTCGTGGGCGACGGACGGCGGCGCGCTCCGGGAGGACCCGCTCAGTGGCCGCGCAGTGCCGCGACGGTCCGAGTGGGACTAGTCGTTCAGGTGCGCGATGGCGTAGTCGGCCTCGTCGCTCGTGAACTGCTCCCCGTACTCGCTGGTCAGCTGGTCGCGGATGGCCTCCGGCGCCATCGCCATCTGGGCCTGGTAGTCCTTGGCCTTCGCCAGCGCGTTGGCGTTCCAGTCGGCGGAGACGGTGTCCACCGCGTACTGCGCGGCCTCGGGCGAGAACTGCTCCCCGTACTCGGAGGTGAGCTGGCCGTACAGGCCCGCCTTGCTCATGTGGAGCATCTCGGAGTAGCTCTGCGCCTTGATGAGTGCCGAGGCGAACTCGGGCGAGACCTGCGCAGCAGCCGCCGTCTCGACAGGCGCCGGGGCAGGGGCGACCGTCTCGACGGGTGCGGGCTCCGCCGTCTCGACGGGTGCGGGCTCCGCCGTCTCGACGACCTCCGCCTCCTCCGTGGCCGGCACGACGGGAGCGGTCGTGGGCTCGGACGACTCGACGATCACGGCCGCCGGGCGGTCGCTCGAGGCGGAGTTCACGGCGGCTCCGAAGCCGATCGTCGTCAGGAGCGAGGCGAGGACGGCCAGACCGCCGAGGACGACGCCGGTGATCGACATCGCCTTCGACTGACCGCGGCGGAGGGCGAGGATGCCCAGGATGACGGCGGCGATCCCGACGAGTGCTCCGAAGACCGGCACGAGGCCGACGAGGAACGCGACGATGCCGACGACGAGTGCGGCGATGGCGAGGCCGGTCGGGCCGGTCTTCGGAGCACTCGTCGGGATCGCCGCCGTCATCCTGGGCATCCTCGCCCTCCGCCGCGGTC
>NZ_PSUU01000062.1:0-15326 GCF_002932015.1 Rathayibacter sp. AY1H3 | reverse complement strand
GATCCGCTCGATGTCCCGGGCGTCGCCCGGCTGGGTCCCGATCCGCTGGACCCGGAGTTCACCGAGGAGATCCTCGGCGCGATCCTCGCCACGGCGAGCCGGGCAGGGACCGGCTCCCACAGGCACCGCCGAACGCACGATCCGCGTCCCAGCGGATCGCGCTAGGCGAACGCGACCCGCTCCACCCACCCAGCCACCCCCGAGAGCCGACCGCGGCGAGCCGGGCAGGGACCGGCTCGCTATCTGATCAGCCGCGACAGCAGCCGGTCCGCGAGGATCCTGCCGTCGGTCTGGCAGGTGGGGCAGTACTGGAGCGTGGAGTCGTGGAAGACCACCTGGCGGATCGTGTCGCCGCAGACGGGGCACGCCTCTCCTGTGCGGCCGTGGACGCGCATGCCGAGCTTCTTCTCGCGCTTGAGGTCGGCCGCGTGCAGGCCCTCGGCGCGGGCGAGCGCCTCCTCGAGTGTGTAGCGGAGGGCCGCATAGAGGCGGTCCAGCTCGTCGGCGGTGAGCGCGGCGGGCTTGAAGGGCGACATGCGCGCCACGTGGAGGATCTCGTCGGAGTAGGCGTTGCCGATGCCGGCGATGCGGGACTGGTCGCGGAGGACGCCCTTCACCTGCGCCCGGCCCGCCGTGGCGAGGATCGCGCCGAGGATCTCCTCGGTGAACTCCGGGTCCAGCGGATCGGGACCCAGCCGGGCGACGCCCGGGACATCGAGCGGATCGGCGACGATCGAGAGCGCGAGGCTCTTCTTGGTGCCGGCCTCCGTCACGTCGAATCCCGACCCGTCGTCGAGGACCAGCCGGGCGGCGAGCGGGCCCCGGCCGGGCTTCGCCGGAGCCGTCGGCCGGTCGGGCCGCCAGCGGACCCAGCCGGCGCGGGCGAGGTGCAGGAGGACGTGGGCCTCGCCGACTGCGATGTCGAGGAACTTGCCGTGCCGCGATACTCCGTGGACGGTCTCGCCGGACAGAGCCGACGGCGGGATGGCGACGGTCTTGAGCGCGGAGATCGCGAACACGTCGAGCCGCTCGAGGACGCGTCCGCCCAGGCGCGCGTCGAGATCGAGGGCGAGGGCCTGGACCTCGGGGAGTTCGGGCATGCGACCACCCTGGCCCGCGTGTCCCGCACCGTCCACCCCTGGCGGAGGGGACGGCAGCGGGTCAGTCGCCGAAGCGCGTCGCCGCGACCTTCCGCAGGAACAGCTCGTGGAACCGGTAGTCGCCGGTGATCTCGGGATGGAACGCCGTCCCGAGGAGGTTGCCCTGCTCGACCGCGACCACCCGCCCGTCGGCGACACTGGCGAGCGCGGTCGCCCGCTCGCCCAGCTCCTCCACGACCGGTGCGCGGATGAAGACCGCGTGCACCGGCGGATCGCCGATGGCCGGCACGTCGAGATCGGTCTCGAAGGAGTCGAGCTGGTTGCCGAACGCGTTCCTCCGGACCGACACGTCCAGGCCGCCGAAGCTGCTCTGGCCGTCGATGCGGTCGAGGACCCGGTCGGCGAGCATGATCAGCCCGGCGCAGGTCCCGTAGACGGGCATCCCCGCACTGATCGCCTCGACGACCGGCTCCGCGAGGCCGAAGAGGCGCGACAGCTTGTCCATCACCGTGGACTCGCCGCCCGGGATGACCAGCCCCGCGACGGTGGCGAGCTCCTCCGGGCGTCGCACCAGCACCACCTCGGCGCCCAGCTCGCGCAGGACGTGCGCGTGCTCGCGGAAGTCGCCCTGCAGCGCGAGGACCCCGACGCGGAGCCCCTCGAGGGACTCCCGCGTCGATCCTGCGCCGGCGAGCGGCGCGTCGGCGCTACCAGCCACGCTCGGCGAGGCGGTGCGGCGCGGGCACGTCGGCCACGTTGATGCCGACCATCGCCTCGCCCAGGCCGCGCGAGGCCTCCGCGACGACCTTCGCGTCGTCGAAGAAGGTGGTCGCCTTCACGATCGCGGCCGCGCGCTTGGCGGGCTCGCCCGACTTGAAGACGCCGGAGCCGACGAACACGCCGTCGGCGCCCAGCTGCATCATCAGCGCCGCGTCGGCCGGGGTCGCGACCCCGCCGGCGGTGAAGAGGACGACGGGGAGCTTGCCGGTCCGGGCGATCTCGACGACCAGGTCGTAGGGGGCCTGCAGCTCCTTCGCGGCGACGTAGAGCTCGTCCTTGGTCATCGCCTTCAGGCGGTTGACCTCGCCGGAGATCGTGCGGATGTGCTTGGTCGCCTCGGAGACGTCGCCGGTGCCGGCCTCGCCCTTCGAGCGGATCATCGCTGCGCCCTCGGTGATGCGGCGCAGCGCCTCGCCCAGGTTGGTCGCTCCGCAGACGAAGGGGACGGTGAAGTTCCACTTGTCGATGTGGTTCACGTAGTCGGCGGGCGAGAGGACCTCGGACTCGTCGATGTAGTCGACGCCGAGCTCCTGCAGGATCTGCGCCTCGACGAAGTGGCCGATGCGCGCCTTCGCCATGACGGGGATCGACACGGCGGAGACGATGCCGTCGATCAGGTCGGGGTCGCTCATGCGTGCGACGCCGCCCTGCGAGCGGATGTCGGCGGGGACGCGCTCGAGCGCCATGACGGCGACCGCGCCGGCGTCCTCCGCGATGCGGGCCTGATCGGCGTCGACGACGTCCATGATGACGCCGCCCTTGAGCATCTCGGCGAGACCGCGCTTGACGCGGCTCGAGCCGAACTGCTCGGGAGCGGACGAGGACGGAGTGGTGGTGTCGGTCATGTTCGCGAGTCCTGTTCTGTGCGGCGACTTCCGCCGACGGCAGCTCCGAGTCTACGAGACGGCGCCCGCCGTCCGCGGCGCTGGACAGGGGGCCGGGCGGCGGTCTAGAGGCTCGGCCAGGCCGCCGCGAGGCTCGCCCGCACGTCGCCGAGCAGCTGCGGGAGCGCCTTCGTGCGGGCGATGATCGGGAAGAAGTTCGCGTCGGTCGCCCAGCGCGGAACCACGTGCTGGTGCAGGTGCGCGGCGATCCCCGCTCCCGCGACCGCGCCCTGGTTCATCCCGAGGTTGAAGCCGTCGTTGTTCGAGACCGAGCGGACGACGCGCATCGCCGTCTGCGTGAGCGCTCCGATCTCGGCCACTTCCTCGGGAGTGGCCTCGTCGTAGAGCGGGATGTGCCGGTACGGGCAGACCAGGAGGTGGCCGGAGTTGTACGGGAACAGGTTCAGCAGGACGTAGGCGTGCTCCCCGCGGGCGACGATGAGGGCCTCCTCGTCGCTCAGCGTCGGCGCCACGCAGAAGGGGCAGTCGTCGGCTCCGGGCTGCCCCTTCTGGATGTAGACCATCCGGTGCGGCGTCCACAGGCGCTGGAACTCGTCGGGAACCCCGGCGAGGTGCGCCGAGCCCTCCGCTCCCTCGGGCACGCAGCCGTCGCTCACGCTCAGACCTGCGCCTTCGAGGCGACGGCCTCGCGGATGCGCGCGACGGCATCGGCGACCGGGATCCCGTTCTCCTGCGTGCCGTCGCGGAACCGGAAGCTGACGGCTCCGGCGTCGCGGTCCTTCTCCCCCACGATCATCTGGAAGGGCACCTTCTGCAGCGTGGCGTTGCGGATCTTCTTCTGCATCCGGTCGCTGGAGTAGTCGATCTCGGCGCGGATGCCCGACCGCTTGAGCTCGCCGACGACCTCTTCGAGGTAGGGCAGGTACTCGTCGGCGATCGGGATGCCCACGACCTGGACCGGCGACAGCCAGACCGGGAACGCCCCGGCGTAGTGCTCGGTGAGGATCGCGAAGAAGCGCTCGATGGAGCCGAAGAGCGCGCGGTGGATCATCACGGGCCGCTTCTTCGAGCCGTCCGAGGCCGTGTACTCGAGCTCGAAGCGCTCGGGCTGGTTGAAGTCGAGCTGGATGGTCGACATCTGCCAGGTGCGGCCGATGGCGTCGCGCGCCTGCACCGAGATCTTCGGACCGTAGAACGCCGCTCCTCCCGGATCCGGCACCAGCTCGAGACCGGAGGCGACGGCGACCGCGCGCAGCGACTCGATCGCCTCCTCCCACTGCTCGGGCGCACCGACGAACTTCGGGTTGCCCTCCTCGTTCGTGGACAGCTCGAGGTAGAAGTCGTCGAGGCCGTAGTCGCGCAGCACCTGCAGCACGAACTCGAGGTTGCGGGTCAGCTCGACCGACACGTCCTCCTGCGCGACGTAGATGTGGGCGTCGTCCTGGGTCAGGCCGCGCACGCGGGTGAGGCCCTGCAGGGTGCCGCTCTTCTCGTAGCGGTACACGGTGCCGAACTCGGCCAGGCGCAGCGGGAGCTCGCGGTAGCTGCGGCCGCGCGAGCGGAAGATCAGGTTGTGGAACGGGCAGTTCATGGGCTTGAGGTAGTAGTCCTGGCCCTGGCGGGTGACGTTGCCGTCCTCGTCCTGCAGCTCGTCGAGGTGCATCGGGGGGAACATCCCCTCGGAGTACCACTGCAGGTGCCCGCTCGTGAGGAACAGGTCGCCCTTGGTGATGTGCGGCGTGTAGACGAGCTCGTAGTCGTGGGCGAGCAGCTGCTCGCGCATGTACTGCTCGATCTCGTAGCGGATTATCCCGCCCTTGGGGTGGAAGACCGCGAGGCCGGAGCCGATCTCGTCCGGGAAGGAGAACAGGTCGAGCTCGTGGCCGAGCTTGCGGTGGTCGCGGCGCGCCGCCTCCTCGAGGCGGGCCTGGTGCTCGCGCAGCTCGTCCTTCGTGGGCCACGCGGTGCCGTAGACGCGCTGCAGCTGCGGGTTCTTCTCCGAGCCGCGCCAGTAGGCGGCAGCGTTGCGGGTCAGGGCGTAGCCGTTGCCGATCATGCGGGTGTTGGGCAGATGCGGACCGCGGCAGAGGTCCTTCCAGACCGTCTCGCCGGAACGCGGGTCGACGTTGTCGTAGATGGTGAGCTCGGCGCCGCCGACCTCGACGCTCTCGTCCTCGGCTCCCCCGCCCTTGATCCCGATCAGCTCGAGCTTGTAGGGCTCGCCGGCGAGCTCGGCGCGCGCCTCCTCCTCGGAGACGACGCGGCGCACGAACCGCTGGCCCTGGCGGACGATGCGGTCCATCGCCTTCTCGAGCGCCTTCATCGCCTCGGGCGTGAAGGGCTCCTCGACGTCGAAGTCGTAGTAGAAGCCGTCGGTGACGGGCGGGCCGATGCCCAGCTTCGCCTCCGGGTTGATCTGCTGCACCGCCTGCGCGAGCACGTGGGCCGCGGAGTGGCGGAGGATGTTCAGCCCGTCCGGCGAGGAGATGAGCACCGGCTCGATGCGGTCGCCCGGCACGACGTCGGCGGCGAGGTCCTTGAGCTCCCCGTTGACGCGGATCGCGACCACGGCCCGGTCGGCGAAGTGCGTGAATCCCGTGCCCGCCTCGGTGACGACCGAGTGGGACTCGTTCTCTGCGGGATTCGACGGTTCGTTCGACACGTGCGGGCACTCCTCGGGCTCGGTTGACCCCTCGACTGTAGTCGGCGGCGGCCTCTACCCGAGCGCGTCGCGCACGCGGGCGTCGAGCGCGCGCAGAGCGGAGGCGAGCTCGTCCCGGTCGGCGCCGGGGAGCACGAGCGAGCTGCGCTCGAGCTGGTGCAGGAGGACCTCCTCCAGGCCGGGCGGCAGGGAGTCCACGGCGAGCGCCCCCTCGAGTGCGGCGAGCACGGCGACGACGGCCACCGCGTCGCGTGCCGCGAGTCTGCGTGCGCTGATCTCCATGCGTCTCCGTCCGTGTCGTCCGACCCCGTCACCCTGCCGACAGGACGTGCCCCGGAGAGGGGCGCGGGGGCGACCGGTGCGCAATCCGTCCAGGTGGCATCCTGGTCCGATGGGTGCCGGTCCTGCGCTGCAGCGCTTCACGCGCTCCGGGGCCGACCTGGAGGAGGCGCGGCGCTTCTACTCGGACGGCTACGGCGGGTCGGGATTCCGGACGGAACCGGTCGAGCGGCCCTTCTCCTTCCGCTACGACGTCTCCGGGAGCGAGGGCGTGAGCCTGCGGACGTCTGTGTTCCGGGGCTCCGTGTCCGGGGGGCTGCGTCCGGCGGGCGAGTACGTCGTCTCGTGGTTCCTCTCCGGCACGAGCGTGGTGGACCCGGAGGGCGATCGGATCGTCCACCTGCCGGGGCGGCCGGTCGTGTTCCCCAGCGCGCGTCCGTTCGAGTTCGTCAGCCGCGACTTCCAGCAGCGGCTCGTGCACGTGGCCGCCGGCCTCCTCGAGCAGGTCGCGTCCGAGGCCGGCGACGGCGTGCCGCTGCCGCTCGTCTTCGACCACCGCTCGATCGCCTCCGCGTCGGCACTCCCGGGCTGGTGGCGGGCGGTCGACGACTTCGCGGGCGTCCTCCGGTCGGGCCGCGAGGCGACAGCGCTGCAGCTCGTGGCGGCCGAGCGCGGCGTCGCTCTGCACCTGCTCGCGACCTTCGCGCACCGGCCGGTCGTCGTTCCGGCGCAGGTGCTGCGGCCGGGGCTCGAGCACCTGCTGCGTGCCGCCGAGTTCCTGCACGCGTTCGCCGCGTCGCCCGTCACCGTGTCCGACATCGCGACAGCGGCGGGGCTCACTCCGCGGGCGCTGCAGGCCGCGTTCCGGAGGCACTTCGGCGACACTCCGCTCGGCTACCTGCGCGGCGTGCGTCTCGACCGGGCGCGCGTCGAGCTGCGCGAGGGCGCTCCGGGCGAGGAGACCGTGCGCGCCGTCTCCGCGCGCTGGGGCTTCCTCAACCAGGGCCGCTTCTCGGGGGCGTACCACCGCCGCTTCGGCGAGTACCCGGTGGAGACCCTGCGCCGCTGACGCTCAGGCGCCGGGAGCGAGATCGCGGGCGTAGCAGACCGAGTGCTCGGACCCGATGTAGGCGCCGAACGGCGGGATGGCGTGGTAGCCCTCCCGGAGGTAGAACCGCATCGCGTCGGGCTGGAGCGTCCCGGTCTCCAGCACCAGGCGCGTCGTGCCCAGAGCGGCCGCCCGCGCCTCGAGCGCGCGCAGGACGGCCGTGGCCGCTCCGGTGCCGCGGGCGGCGCGGTCGGCGAACATCCGCTTCACCTCGATCGCCCCCGGTCCGAGGACGTCGTCGTCGAGAGGCCGCAGTCCGCCGCAGGCCACCGCCGTGCCGCTCGCGTCGCGGGCGACGAGGAAGACGGGCACGTCGTCGGCCGAGGGCGGCGTGCCGGGCTCGTGGTCGTCGTTGCCGTAGCGCTCGTCGAGCTCGCGCCGCTGCGCGTCGCGCAGACGCTCGGCGTCCGGGTGGGTCCACGCCACCTCGTCGATGGTCCAGCTCATGAGGGCTCCTCCCGGCCGCGCGGCGGGCACGGCCGAGGCCATTCTGCCGCGCCCGACCCCCTCCGGCCCGCCCGGTGGCAACCCCTTCCGCGCCGGGCCGCAGCGGGCGTCGACTGGAGGCCCACCGACGAAAGGACTCACCGTGCTCTCCGACTCCCCCATCGGCCCCGTTCTGCTCTCCCGCGACCTCGCCGCCTCCCGCGCCTTCTACGCCGGCTCCCTGGGACTGGAGGTCCTCGAGGAGAGCGAGTCGGCGATCGCCTACTCCTGCGGCGGCACGCGGCTCACCGTCACCTCCAGCACCACGGGCTCGAAGGACGAGCAGACCAAGGCCGCCTGGCGGGTGGCCGACCTGCGCGCCGAGCTGGACTCGCTGGCGGCTCGGGGCGTGGCTCCGGAGGACTACGACAGCGACGAGCTGCGCACCGAGAACGGCGTGGCCGACCGCGGCAGCGTCTGGGCGGCCTGGATCCTCGATCCCGACGGGAACGCGCTCGGCATCGAGCAGCCGAAGAGCTGATCGGCGCCGCTCTAGACTCGCCCCATGCCCGACGACTCCGCTCCGCTGCCCGCGCCCGGGTGGTACCCGCACCCGGCCGACCTCGGCTCGGAGCTCTACTGGGACGGCGCGGCGTGGACGGACCGGTCCCGTCCGTCCTCCTCGGCGCCCGCTCCCGCCTACGACACGCCCCCGGGCGCTCCGGAGCAGGAGCTGTACGCCTATCCGTCCGCCCCGTCCTCCGCGGCGGGCCGCAACCCCATGGCGATCGCGAGCCTCGTGCTCGGCGTCCTGAGCCTGCTGATCAATCCGCTGCTGATCCCCTCGATCCTCGCCATCGTCTTCTCGGCGAAGGGCCGGGCGGCCGCACCGCTCGTCGGAGGCGGTCGCGGGCTCGCGACGGCCGGACTCGTCACCGGGATCCTCGGTCTGGTGTCGGGCGTCTTCACCATCGTCGGCAACCTCTCGGCCGGGGTCCCCGGCCTGACCGGCTGACCGGGGTGCCGCGGCCCTCGACGCCCCGATGACCGCGCGCCGGAGCGCTCCCTGGCTCCTCGTCGTGGCGGTCGCCCTGGTCGCGCTGGTCCTGCGCGGTCCGATCGTCGCCGTCGCGCCCATCATCGACGCGGTGCGCGAGGACCTCGCGCTGTCCGCGGGCCAGGCGGGGATCCTCACCAGCATCCCCGTGCTCTGCTTCGCCCTGGCGACTCCGCTCGCCCTCCTGGTGATCCGCCGCGCGGGACCCAACGCCGCCGTGACCGTCACGGTGATCGGCGTCGCGCTCGGCACGATCGTCCGATCGATCGGCGACGTGGGACCGGCCGTGGCGGGCACCATCCTGATCGGCGTCTCCATCACGATCGGCAACGTCGTCCTCCCCGTCGTGATCCGGCGGGACGTCGCTCCCGAGCGCGTCGACCTCACGACGGGCGTCTACACCGCGGCCCTCAACATCGGCTCGACGATCACCTCGCTCGGCACCGCTCCGCTCGCTCTAACCCTCGGCTGGCGCGGCGCCCTGCTCGTCTGGCTCGCCCTCAACGCCCTCGCTCTGGCCGGCTGGCTCGTGGCCGTGGGGCCTCGGGCGGCCCTGCGTCCGACTCCCCGCCCGTCCCGCGCCGACCGCGCACCGGCCGCACCGGCTCCGCGGATCTTCCGCAGCGCGACCGTGCTGGCGCTCGCGCTCTGCTTCTCGAGCCAGGCGTTCTCGTACTACGGAGTGACGGCGTGGCTCCCCTCGCTGCTCGTCGACCGCAACGGCTTCTCGATCGCGACCGCGGGCGCGAGCGCCTCGGTGTTCCAGCTCGCCGCGGTCGCCGGCGCCCTCGGCGTCCCGCTCCTGGTCCGCAGGCTCGGACCGCTGGGGAGCATCGTGCTCGTCGGCCTCCTCTGGTGCACGGTGCCGGCGGGGCTGCTGCTCGCGCCGCAGCTCTGGGCGCTCTGGTGCGTGCTGGGCGGCGCGGCCCAGGGCGGAGGATTCACGGTCGTCTTCGTGCTCGTCGTGCGGCTCTCCCGCTCCGATGCCCACGCGTCGCGGCTCTCGGCCACGGTGCAGGGGATCGGCTACGCCGTGGCCGCCACCGCCCCGACCGTCATCGGCTTCGCGCACGACGCGAGCGGCGGCTGGGAGGCTCCCCTGCTGACCGTCCTCGCCGCGACCTGCTCCTTCCTCCTCTTCGGCACCCTCGCCGCCGCGCGCCAGCGCCGGGCCTGACCCGCGACACGACCGGCCGCGCCGTCAAGGGGGCCGTCCGACGACTGTCGGCCCCGTAGCGTGTCCGCATGGCCGAGCAGAGCACGACCCGCGAGAAGACAGCGCCCGATCCCGACGATTCCCGGAAGCCCGACGACGTCACCGACATCACCAAGCGCTCCTGGTTCTACGTCCTCAAGAAGACGGCCCGCGAGTTCGGCGCGGACCAGTGCACCGACCTCGCCGCCGCGCTCACCTACTACGCCGTGCTCGCGCTCTTCCCCGCCCTGCTCGCGATCGTGTCGGTGCTGGGGCTCTTCGGCCAGGCGCAGGCCACCACCGATCTGGTGCTCGACCTGATCGGGAACCTCGCGTCGAGCGAGGTCGTCGACCTGCTGCGCGACCCGATCCAGGCGCTGACCAGCTCCTCCGCCGCGGGTCTCGCCTTCGTGACCGGTGTCGTCGGAGCGATCTGGTCCGCCTCCGGCTACGTCGGCGCCTTCGGCCGCGCGATGAACCGCGTCTACCAGATCGACGAGGGGCGCCCCTTCTGGAAGCTCCGCCCGACGATGCTCGGCGTGACCGTGGTGACGGTCGTCCTGATCGTGATCGCGGCGCTCATCCTCGTGCTCAGCGGACCGGTCGCGACAGCCGTCGGCGACGTCGTGGGCCTCGGCCCCGCCGCCCTCACCGTGTGGAACATCGCGAAATGGCCGGTGCTCGTGGTCATCGCGATCGTGATCGTCGCGATCCTGTACTACTGGGCGCCCAACATCCGCCAGCCGAAGTTCCGCTGGATCAGCATCGGATCGATCGTCGCCCTGGCGATCTGGCTGATCGCCTCGACCGGCTTCGCGTTCTACGTGGCCAACTTCTCCAACTACAACAAGACCTACGGCTCGCTCGGCGCGGTGATCGTCTTCCTCCTCTGGATCTGGATCACCAACATCGCCCTGCTCTTCGGCGCGGAGTTCGACGCCGAGCTCGAGCGCGGACGCGAGCTGCAGGCGGGCATCGAGGCGGAGGAGACCATCCAGCTCCCCCCGCGCGACACCGCCGCTAGCGACAAGAAGGCGGCCGTGCACGAGAAGGACGTCCGCGACGGGCGCTGGCTGCGCCTGGCGAGCGAGAACCGCAGCGACGAGGGCGCGGCCCAGGACGACGAGGCCGCGAAGAAGAAGTGACTCAGGACTCGGCCGACCAGAGCGCGCGGTAGTAGGCCGCGCGCTCGTCGTCCGGATCCGCTCCGTACTCCGCGAGGAGCAGCGGGGTGTGGCCGGGGCCGTAGTTCCAGCCGAGGCTGACCGCGGCGACCGCCAGATCCGCCCAGCGGTCGCCCACGCCCAGGTCGCCGACGTCGACCGTGCCGCTCCAGCGTCCGTCGTCGTCGACCAGCGTGTTCGGAGCGCACGCGTCGCCGTGCACCACGACGGGGTCCACGAGCTCCGGAGCCGCGCCGACCGCCGACGGCCGGCGCGCGAACCAGGAGTCGCCGCGCAGCTCCTCGGGCACCGCGTCGACGGGGAGCGCGTGGACCGCCCGCAGGCCGGCCGCGATCGCGCGGACGGCCTCCTCCGGCCGGGCTGTCCACTTCGGATCGACGGCGCTCCGCCCGGGCAGCGGTGCGGTGAGGAGCCACTGCCCCTCCTCGTCCTCGCCCGCCTCCAGGATCCGGGGCGCGTCGATCCGCCCCTCCAGCCAGCGCAGACGCGCGATCTCGCGACGGAGGTCGACGCCCGTGGACCGGGGATTCCACTTCAGGTACCCGGCGTCCACGCGGAAGGTCAGCCCGTCGAGCTTGTTGCGCCAGACGAGCGCCGGATCGGTGCCGCCGTTCAGGCGCCTCGCCGGCGACGGGATCCGGACGCCGTCGAGCGAGAACTGCCGTGCGAGGTCCGGACCGCTCATGCCCCCAGGGTAGGCGCCCCGATCCTGAGAGGATCCGCATGCCGCGGACCGCGCCACCCGCCTCCTCCGAGCAGCGCGCCCTTACCCTGACGGGCGTGCCGGAGCAGCCGCCCGGCGCGATCCGGTGACGAGGGAGCCCCCGTGACGCAGAGCGACGACGACCGCGGGCCCGTGCAGCCCGACTTCTCGAAGGAGCAGGAGGGCTACCGTCCCGGGCTCAAGCCCCGGCAGCTGCAGATGATCGCCATCGGCGGCGCGATCGGCACCGGCCTCTTCCTCGGCGCGGGCGGCCGACTCGCCACCGCCGGTCCCTCGCTCGTCGTCGTGTACGCGGTCTGCGGTGTCTTCGCCTACCTGATCCTCCGCGCGCTCGGCGAGCTGGTCCTGCACCGGCCGAGCTCGGGCTCCTTCATCTCCTACGCCCGCGAGTTCCTGGGCGAGAAGGCCGCCTTCGTCGCCGGATGGATGTACTTCCTGAACTGGGCGATGACCGCGATCGCCGACGTCACCGCGGTGGCCCTCTACGTGAAGTACTGGTCGCTCTTCTCCTCCGTGCCCCAGTGGCTCCTCGCACTCATCGCCCTGGTCGTCGTGCTCTCGCTGAACCTCGTCTCGGTCAAGGTCTTCGGGGAGCTGGAGTTCTGGTTCGCGCTGATCAAGGTCACGGCGCTGGTGGTCTTCCTGGTGATCGGCGTCGTCGTGCTCGCCGCGGGCTGGCCGCTGCAGTCCGGCGGCGTCGCCGTGGACCCCGGGATCAGCCTCTGGAACGACAACGGCGGCATCCTGCCCGGCGGCCTGATCGCCAGCGTCCTGGTCGTCCAGGGCGTGGTGTTCGCCTACTCCGGAGTCGAGCTGGTCGGCACGGCGGCGGGCGAGACCGCGGAGCCGGCGAAGGTCATCCCGCGCGCCATCAACTCGGTCATCCTGCGCATCGCCGTCTTCTACGTCGGCTCGGTGCTGCTGCTGACGCTGCTGCTGCCCTACACGGCCTACTCGAAGGGCGAGAGCCCGTTCGTCACGTTCTTCAGCTCGCTGGGCGACGGCTCCTCGGGCGAGATCGCCGGATCGATCATGAACTTCGTCGTGCTGACGGCCGCGCTCTCCAGCATCAACGCCGGGCTCTACTCGACCGGCCGCATCCTCCGCTCCATGGCGCTCAACGGCTCCGCCCCCGCCTTCACCGGCCGGATGAACAAGCAGGGCGTCCCCTACGGCGGCATCCTGCTCACGGCGAGCATCACCCTGATCGGGATCGTGCTGAACCTCTTCGTGCCGTCCGAGGCCTTCGAGATCGTCCTCAACGTCTCGGCGCTGGGCATCGTCACGGGCTGGGGCATGATCGTCCTCTGCCAGATGCAGCTGCAGCGCTGGGCGGCCCAGGGGCGCCTGGAGCGCCCGTCCTTCCGGATGCCCGGCGCCCCGGTGACCTCGTGGCTCACCCTGGCGTTCCTGGTGATCGTGGTGGTCCTCATCGCCGTCGACTTCCCGACCGGCACCTGGACCGTGGGGATCGTCGCGGTGGTCGGCGTGCCCGCCCTGATCGTGGGCTGGCACGTCGCGAAGCCGCGCATCCTGGCGATCGCGTCCGCCCGTGACGGCTTCACCGGCGCCCACCCCGTGATCGCCGCCCGTCCGGCCTCCGAGGCCAAGCGCGACGGGAACGAGCGGCGCCGCGAGTAGGGCGGGTCAGCGCCGGCGGAGGTAGCGCAGGAGCAGCGTGTCGCCGGCGCTGAGCACGTGCGCCAGGTGCTGCGGGCGCGGTCCGGGGACGTCGCCGCGGGCGAGCCTCCCGGAGTCCCCCGCCTCGAGCGTCGGAGCGACGGTCAGGCAGAGCTCGTCGACGGCGTCCGCGGCGAGGAGGGTCCCGAGCAGCGACGGACCGCCCTCGCAGTGGATCCTGCCGAGCCCCCGCTCCGCGAGCTGCGCCCGCATCCGCGTCGCGTTGAGCTCTGCGTCGCCGCAGACGAGCACGTCGGCGACCTCGGCGAGCTCCGCGCGGCGGCGGGCCGGCGAGGAGCCGGTGGTCACGACGATCGGGCGCACCGGCGCCTCGGTGAAGATCCACGAGGCGGGATCGAGGTCGAGCGACCCCGAGACGATCGCGAAGACGGGCTGCGGGGCGAGCCCGGTGCCTAGCCGGGCTCGCACGGACTCGTCGCTCAGCACCATCGGACCGTAGCCCTCGGTCCGCACCGTGCCGGCCGCGACGAGCACGACGTCGGCGAGCCGGCGGAGCAGGTCGAACACGCGCAGGTCCGCCGCGCCCCCGAGATCGCCCGAGACGCCGTCGCGGGTGACCGCTCCGTCGACGCTCGCGACGAAGTTGACCCGGAGCCACTGCTCGCCCGCCCCGTCCGCGTAGAGGGCCAGCAGAGCCTCGTCGGACAGGTTCTGCCCGGCCGGCGACAGGCCGTCGATGCGGGCGCTCACGCCGCCGGCTCCACGTTGTGGCGGAGGAAGACGGGCGCTCGCCAGCCCAGCACCGCCTCCGTCATCCGCACGGCGTCCACCGCCTGGCGCACGTCGTGCATGCGCACGATCCGCGCACCGTTCAGGATGCAGATCACCGCGGCGGCGAGGGAGCCCTCGAGGCGCTCCCCCTGCGGCCGGTCCAGCGCCTCGCCGATGAAGTCCTTGTTGGAGACCGCGGCGAGCACCGGGAAGCCGAGCGCGGCCACCTCGCCCAGCCGGCGGGTGAGCTCGAGCGTGTGCAGGGTGTTCTTGTTCAGGTCGTGACCCGGATCGACGATGATCCTCCCGGCAGGCACTCCACCCGAGAGCGCGCGATCGACGCGGCTCCGCAGATGGTCGACCACCGTCGCCACGACGTCGTCGTACTCGGGTCTCTCCGGCTCGCTGCGGGGAGCGCCCACGCTGTGGGTGATGACGAGCTGAGCGGAGGAGGAGGCGACGACCTCGAGCATCCGGGGGTCGTGCAGCCCGCTCGTGTCGTTGATGACGGAGGCGCCCGCGGCGATGCTCGCGCGCGCCACCTCGGCGCTCGTCGTGTCCACCGAGACGACCACGTCGCTCCGCTCCGCGATGCCCGCCACGACGGGGACCACCCGGTCGAGCTCCTCCTGGAGCGTGACGGCGGGGCCGCGGCCGAACGGCACTCCGCCGATGTCGACCCAGTCGGCGCCGAGCTCCGCGGCGCGCACGGCGGCCGCGATGGCGCTGTCCAGGGCGAAGGTGGAGCCCTTGTCGTAGAAGGAGTCGGGTGTGCGGTTCACGACCGCCATCACGGCCACCTGCCGCTCGAAGTCGAACTCTCGTCCGCCGATGTGCCGCGTGGTCATGGGCGCGTCCCTCCCGCTCGGAGCGCCGGGAGAAGGCCGGCGCCGCTCACCCTAGACGAGCGGAGTCGGCGGAGGCTGGAGCGGGCCGCCCTCGAGCAGCGCCTGGAAGAGGACGTGGTCCTGCCACTCCCCGGCGATCCGCAGGTAGCGCCGCGCGACGCCGATCCGCTCGAAGCCGTTGCGCTGCAGCACGGTCTGCGATCCGACGTTGTGGAGGAGCGTCCCGGCCTGCACGCGGTGCAGCCCCAGATCCTCACGCGCGGTGCGCAGGACGGCTCCGACCGCGCGGGTCATCACGCCGCGGCCCTGCAGACCGCTGTCGAGCCAGTAGCCGAGATCGCCGCTGTCGAAGGCGCCGCGGACGATGTTCGCGAGAGTCAGCCGACCGACGATCACGCCGCCCGCGTCGAGGACGAGCGGGAGGACGCTGCCGGCCCGGTGCGCGGCGAGCGCGTCCGCGACGGCGTCGGTCTGGCCCCCCGCCTCGAAGAAGCGGGTCGAGCGCGTCGGCTCCCAGGGCGCGAGGTGCCGGCGGTTGCGCCGGTACGCGGCGGCGAGGGCCGGTCCGTCGTCCCGCGAGACGAGCCGCAGGAGGGTGCCCTGGTCGTCGACGGGGATCGGGGCGGGCATCCTGCGAGGGTAGCGCCGGAGCCGGGAACGACAGAACCCCCGGCCAGGGGCCGGGGGTTCTCGTGGTGGGCGATAC
>NZ_PSUU01000061.1:0-15381 GCF_002932015.1 Rathayibacter sp. AY1H3 | reverse complement strand
CGGGGTACAGCAGCAGCGCCACTCCCGAGAGGCTGATGAGCGCGATGACCAGCGGGGCGATCGGCAGCCGCCACCGCGGCCGGCGGTGGATCCGCCTCCGCGGAGGAAAAGGGCTGGAGACAGAGGAATGCGGGGCACCCGACGGGTGCCCCGCATTCGACTTCGTCATGGTGTGACGTTACTCCGCGGTCTGAGCAGCCAGCGCGGTGCGGCGGCGCGAGGCGATCAGGCCCGAGCCGATCGCGAGGGCGAGGAGCGCGCCTCCACCGAGGGTGAACCACTGCGCGCCGCCACCGGTGAGGGGCAGGGCGAACGCCGGCACCTGGGTGTGGAGGAACTCGACGTAGTTCTGGATCGGCGCGGTGGCCGAGCTCGGTCCGGCGACGACCTGCGTCAGCACCTGGGCCGGGGTGGGCAGACGGAATCCGGCGGGCGGGGTCAGCTCGCGGACGTAGTAGTTGCCCGGCGTGATGATCGGGATCTCGACTATGCCGTTCGCTCCGGTCGTCCAGTTCTGGTTGCCGTTGATGAACACCGGGTTCTGGCCGAGGTTGGCGTCGTTCTCGGTGAGGAACACCTGGTAGACCGCACCCGCGAGCGGCACGCGGTTGGCGCCGTTGTTCTGGTAGGCGTACACGGTCAGCTGACCGATCGGGGTGCTGCCGGTGACCGTCTCCGTGGCCCCGTTCACGACGCTCGTCGCCGAGTTGGTGATGATGCCGTTGGCCGGGATGGCGGTGGCGCGGGTGAGCACCGTGAGGGTGACGACGCCGCCCTGCAGGCCCTGGAGCTTCGTGAGGCCGGACTGCAAGAAGTTCAGCGTCACGTTCCGGGTCGCGGCGTCGTAGCCGAGCGTGTAGTCGGTGTTCGCGATGAACGCCGGTGCGGGCGCGGTGCCCGCGGCGCTGGTCACCGTGATGCCGGTGGGCGCGACGCCGGCCGGGCCGGTCGGCAGGTAGGTCAGCTCGGCGGGGAGCGTGTCGGTGAGGGTGAACGCCTCCAGCGCGTCACCGGCGGCGAGCACCGGCACGTCCGAGGCGATGGCCCAGCGGATGAGGTCGGGGTTGCGCGCCTCGACCGAGTTCGCCGCCGCGGGGACGCGCGTCTTGGTGAGCTCCGTGACCGCGTTCTTGGGGTAGACGTGGACGTCGTAGATCCACTGGTTCGCCGGCGCACCGGTCGGGCCCGTCGGGAACGGCAGGGTGACGAGGAACGGCGCCGCGCCGTTGGTCGCTCCGGCGGGGAGCTGGGTCTCGGTCACGAGGTAGAGGCCGAGCGGCATGCTCGCGCCGTTGTTGAACACGGCCTCGCCGTCCGTGCCGCTGGTGGCGGTGAAGGTGTCGGCGGCGGTGACACGGGTCGCGGCGGTGCCCGGGGTCAGGTTCGCGACCTGGTTCCAGCCGTCGGGCGTGGTGAGGTCGACGCCCTGGACGCGCGCGGCGGTGAACACGGCGCCGGGCAGCGCATCGCCGGGGACCGTGATCTCCTGGCCGGTGCCGATCGCCTGGCCGTTGTTGGAGCCCAGCGCGAGCTTGTGCACGGTGAGGGTGCGGCTGATGGTGGGGTCGATGTTGCCGGGCAGCGTGACCGCTGACGCCGGCGCGACGGCGGTGAACACCGCCGCAGCGCTCAGCGCGAGGACGCCGGCTGCGGCGGCGAGCCGCCTGGTGAGTGAGCGGGACATGTGATCTCTCCTACTGAGGTCGTGAGTGCTGATGTCGTGGAGTCGAGGGTGTGCGGGAAGGGGTCTGCGGGAGAGCGCCGGGGCTCTCGGTCGGGGCGTCACCGGGAGGGGCCTCGCAGCCTCCGGCGCCGCTCCCAGAGGAGGAGGCCGAGCGCGAGAGTGAGCACCGACCCCCCGCCCAGGAGGAACGCGTCGGTGCTGGCGCCACCGGTCAGCGGCAGGCGTGTGGGGTCCACAGGGGCGTTGACGAAGCGGTAGACCGCCGTCTGACCGGCCGTGGGGGCCGTGATCGTCCGCGAGGCGACCGGGGACCATGTCGTCCCGGTCAGGCGCTCGAGGCGCAGTTCCTGGTACGCGAGGCGGCGGGTCGGATCCGTCGCCGCCTCGGACAGCGTGTAGCCGTGCCCCGGTCGCACCTCGAAGGTGCTCGCCGGGTTGCCCGCGGCGGCGTACTCCGCGCCGACCCGGCTCTCCGTCGGGAGCGTCGCTCCGGCCAGTGCGGCGGGCGTCGCGGTGACGCGCCAGTCGGCGGCCTGGAAGCCGGTCTGGGGGCGCAGGACCTGCTTGACCAGGGTGATCGTCGCGCTGGCGTTGTCCACGGTGCAGGTGACGGCGGCACCGTTCGTCGGGGTCACGTCTCCGGCCGCGCTCACGGTGAGGGCGGCGCCGGTGTCGGTGCGGCACTGCCAGGGGCCGGTCTGCACGGAGGTGGCGGGGCCCCCGGTCTCGGCGAGCCGGTAGGCGGCACCCGGGGTGACGGGGATCGCCGACACGCCCGCGGAGCCTGCGCGGCCGGTCGGGCCGGGCAGGGCGCCGGTCGGGCCGGTGGCGCTGAGCGTGAAGTCGCTGGGCAGCGCGCTGCCGGAGCTCACCGTCTTCACGAGCGTGAGGGAGGCCGTGGGCCGGTTCACGATCGAGCACTCGACGACCGCCGCGGAGGCGATGCCGGTGAGGCTCGCGCTGATGACGGTCCCCGACTGCGAGAACGTGGTCGCCCGGGCGGTGCCGTTGACCGTGCAGGCGCCGCTGACGAACGCGAAGCCCGTCTGCTGCACCTCCGAGACGGTGAGCGTCGCCCGCGACGCCTCCGTGCCGAACAGGACTGTCCAGGCGGCCTGGCCCGCGGCGTCCGTCTGCTGGCGGGGCGACTGCTCCGGCAGCAGGGCGACGGTGCCCGCCGTGGCCGTCGCGGTCGTGCCCACGGTCCAGTCCACGCCGGGGCGGGTCGTGCCGGAGGCGTCCCGGATCGTCTTGGTGATCCGCACGGTGGAGGCGGGGCGCGGGGAGTTGAAGAAGGTGCAGGTGACGTTGACGCCGAGCCGGTTCGGGAGGGTGACCGTCCCGGTCGGGTTCGAGCCCGTGCTCACCCGCACGCCGTCCGCGTAGCACTCGTAGATGCTCGTGTAGGCGGTGATCGGGGAGGCGGAGCCCGCGGCCATCGCCTCCGAGACCGTCACCGTGCTGTTGATCGGAGTGGGGAAGGGGCCGATCTGCGCGGTCTGGCGGCCGGTGGTGGCGCCAGTGGTGGTGGCCGTGGCGAACGGCGACGCCGGAGAGCCGGCGGCGGCGGTGAGCTGGAACTGGTCCGCCGCGGCCAGACGGCCCACCACGCTCTTCTGCACCGTGATCGTGGCCGGCGAGGAGCAGCCGGAGAGGTCGACGGCGTTGACGCTCACGCGCGGCGTGCCGCTGACGCGGGACCACGTGGTGGCGTCGAACTCGTACGCGCTGCCGGGGATGGCCGGGACACCGTTCGCGGCGGCGACGTCGCCGTTGGCGAGGTAGACGGTTCCACGCGGCGAGAAGGCGATGCCGTTGATGTTGGCGAAGGCGGCGTCGGTCCCCGTCACGGCCTTCGCGATCGAGGTGTTCACCGGGAGGGTGCCGCCGGTCGCCGCGGCCAGGGCGTCGGCCGGCACGGTGAAGATCGCAGCGCTGCTGGCGTTGTTGACCGAGCCCGCGCCGACGATGTAGAGGTTGCCGCGAGCGTCGAACGCCATGTCGCCGTTGCCGTTGGGGGTTCCGGAGGTGGGGAAGGAGCCGACGAGGGCGAACCGGGTGGCGACGGGGTTCGCCTCCGTGAAGCTCCAGATGTAGAACTGGCCGCTCGCGAAGCTGCCGAACAGGTACCGGCCCGTCCGGAGGTCGACCGCGCCGGCGACGATGCTGCCGGTCACCTGCGCTCCGCCGGCCACGGTCGTGTACGCGCTGTTCGCGATCCTCTGGAAGCCCGCCTCCGGCGTCCACTTGAGGACGGCGTCGACGTCCGTCGCGTCGGACGAGCGGTCCAGCGCGTACGCGAAGGCGCCGTTCGCGCCGACGCCGAGCGCGTTGGCCTCGGCGGTCCCCGACCAGCTGCCGATCGAGGTCAGGGATCCCGTGACGATGTCGGCCTGCTGCAGGGCGCCGGCCGCCGTGAGGGAGTAGAAGCGGCCGGTGTCGCAGAACAGGCGCGGCGTCTGCACGGTGTTCGTGAAGGTGCAGAGCACCTCCGCTCCCGCCTCGCTGGGGATCGTGATCGACCCGGCGGCGGAGGCTCCGGAGGCGATGACCGTGCCGCCGCGCGAGCACTCGTAGCTGTTGGAGTACCCCAGGCCCGCGCCCGCGGTCTGCGCCTCGGCGATCGTGTACGTCGCTCCGGACTGCACGGTGAGGCGGCTGATCTGCGCGGCCTGGATCCCGGTGGCGGTGCCCGTGGTGGTCGCCGACGCGAGGACGGTCGTGCCGCTGCGCACCGAGAGCGTGAACTGGTCGCCCGTGGCGCTGCGCACCGGCAGGTTCTTCCGGACGGTGAGGGTCGTCGCGGCCTGGATCGTCACCGAGGTGGGGGCGGAGGCGATGAGGCCGGTGGGAGTCGTGGTCCCGGTGCTGTACGTCCCGGCGGCGGCGGCCACCACGTCCACGGAGATCGTGCACGAGGTCGCACCCGCGGCGAGATCGCCGCCGAGCGTCGAGACGGTGGAGGATCCGGCGGCCGCGGTCACGGCGAACGCCGTTCCGGTGACGTCGGTGCAGGACCCGCCGACAGCCGGCGTCGGGGCCACGACGAGGCCGGCCGGGAGAGCGGTCGAGAAGCGCCAGTCCGCCTTCGCGAGGAGGTCGCTGGTGTTGGTGACCGTGTAGGTCAGCGTGGTCGGCACCGTCGCGGTCGGCACGGCCTGCGTGAAGGCCGCATCGAGAGCGGGAGTGACGTCGAGCACGCGGAGGTCGTCGACGGCGAAGGCGCTTCCCGTGCCGGTGACCGTGTTCACGAGCTGCACCTGGGCTGCGGCGATCTGCGCCGGAGTGAGGAGCGCGGTGCTCGTGCCGGTGTAGGCGGCGGCGCGAGCGGAGGCGGGGAGCGCGGGATCGACGAGCGAGCCGAGCCCGCCGACCAGCGGGAGGGTCGGGGACGTGTAGAACACGCCGCCGGTCGCGGCGCAGGGCACGACCGGTGCCGCGAATCCGGTGAGGACGGTGGACCCGCCCGACACCAGGTTGAGGGAGAGGGACGCGTTGTTCGTCCCGCACTGCCCGCCGGCGGCGTTCATGCCGACGGCGTAGTAGCGGGCGGCGGGCGCGGAGACGCCGATCCCCGCGGCGCTCTGGGCGACGGTCGTGCCGCCGGTGATGGCGGCGTACGGGTACTCGACCAGGGCGTGGTTCGCCTGCGTGCCGGTGTTCGAGCCGTTGGCCGGGGCGCTGCTGGAGGTGGACCCCGGCACTCCGGCCGCCACCTGTCCGAGGACGTCCGCCATGCGGCGGGTCTCGCGTGCGGCCGACGATCCCGTGCCGACGGTGAGGAGGGGCCGGGTCGGGCAGAAGGCGGAGTTGGGGTAGGGCGCCGTGTAGTTGACCAGGACGCCGGTGCAGTTCGTGGCGGTCGACCAGCCGGTGGCGGCCGTGTAGCGGCCGTTCGCGTAGGCGGTGAGCGCGCTCGGGGTGGCGGTCAGGCCCTGCTCGAAGGTCTCCGTCCACACCTGTCGCGGGGCCTCGGCGACGCCGGCGGCGAGTGTGGAGAAGCCTCCCGCTGCTCGCGCCGTCGCGGGCGGGCCGCGGTCCGACTCCTGATCGTCGTCCGAGGCCGCCGTGGGAACGGGCGCCGATCCGGCGGGCGCCGACTCGACGGGCTGCTCCGTCTCTGCGGCGCCGCGGGGTGCTGCGGGATCGGGCTCGTCCTGAGCGGGCTCCTCCGCCGTGGCACTCGGCGACTCCGCGGCCTCGGCGGGTGCGGGCGGGGCGGACGTCGACGGGGCGGACGCTGACGGAGTGGGTGCCGACGGAGCGGGTGCCGGATCGGCCTCGGGGGCTGTCGGCGGTGTCGGTGCGACCGGCGTCGGGAGAAGGGCGGGGGCGTCGCCGGCGACCGGATCCGCCTGGTTCGCGGCCTGAGCGGGAGACGAGGCGGAGACGTCGCCGAGCCCCCACGAGCCGACGAGGAGAGCGCCGATCGTCGCGAAGACGACGGCCCGCATTCCGAGGCGCGACGGCGCTCGGTGCCGTGAGTGGCGGCGCCGCCGGGTCGTGAAAGCCATGGTTCTGCTTCTCAGTCGTGTTGTCGATCGTGGAGATGAGCGAAACGTCGACACGACGAACGACACGGATGTCGCAGCGAGTGCGGAGGCCCCAGACTCCGGAGGGGAGCACGCATTCCCCGCGGGCTTCCGAAGATGAACGTATAGGTCGGCCTCCCTCTCGCCATAGAGAAGTGAGCCCCCCTTGTCGGGGCCATAACCGATGAGAAAAGGACCGGGGTGAAACCGAATATGGCGCCTTTTGACGGGTCCTCGCGAAGGAGTTCGAAGAAGTGAGCGCGCGCGACCGGCTCGGCTCACTCCTCCCGTCAGGTCCCGTGCAACGCTCGGGCCCCACCCGGCCACGTACTCGGTAGACGCCCGACCGACGAAGGATGGACCCGATGACGCGACGCACACTCGACGACCTGCTCTCCCGCAGCGACCCCGCGACCGACGACCGGGCGCCCGGCGTCCGCACCGCCCTGCACAGCGTGATCGCCGAGACCCGCGAACGCGCGCCCCGCCGTCCCGCGCGGTCGAGGGCGTGGTGGCTGGCGGCTCCCGTCCTCCTCGTCCCGGGTCTCGTGCTGGCGACCAGCGCCGGCACCGACGTCCGCTCGGTCCCCAACTTCACGATCCCGATCAGCTACACCACCGACTCCGGCGCAGCAGTGTCGTGCTCGATCGACTACTTCAACGGCGAGATCGACTACCGCGAGGTCACC
The DNA here is from genome assembly GCF_002932015.1 of Rathayibacter sp. AY1H3. Lineage (NCBI taxonomy): Bacteria > Bacillati > Actinomycetota > Actinomycetes > Micrococcales > Microbacteriaceae > Rathayibacter > Rathayibacter sp. AY1H3. The sequence goes on along the minus strand of NZ_PSUU01000061.1, from coordinate 8,476 downwards.
ACCTCCGCGACCGACTACCTCCGCGCGCAGGACTGGAGCGGCGTCGGCCAGCGGATCCACGACGACGCGCTCGCCTACACGACCGATCCCGCCTGGCTGGCCTCGGACATGAACAGCGACGGCCCCGGCCTCTCTGACGAGACGATCCGCTGGCGCGCCTGGATCACCGCCGCGGACGACCACATCCTCGACACGATCCCCGAGGGCGTGATCGTCGAGGGCGACGGCGGCCTGGGCGGCAGCACCGACTGCACGGGAGAGCTGTGATGAGCGCCGGCGAGGCGGCGCCGTCCATCGCGCGCAGCGTCGTCCGCTCCCCCGCGCGCGACCGGGAGGCCGAGATCACGGCCCTGGTCGAGCGGGAGGCGCCGGACCTGCTCCGCTACTTCGCACGGCGGACGGCGAGCCCCGAGGACGCCGCGGACCTCCTCAGCGACACCCTCCTGATCCTGTGGCGGAAGGAGCGGTCGATCCCCGAGGACGAGACGCGCGCGCGGATGTGGGCGTTCGGCGTCGCACGGCGGGTGCTCTCGGGCCAGCGCCGCACCGCGACCCGGAGGAGCGCGCTCGTCGAGCGGCTGGCGGAGGAGCTCCGCATCACTCCGCCCGCGCCGGCCGACGACGCGGCCGAGGACGTCCGCGCCGCGATCGCGCAGCTGAAGCCCGTCGACCAGGAGATCATCACCCTCGTCTACTGGGACGGCTTCTCCCTCGCCGAGGCGGCCGAGATCCTGTCCCTCCGCGCCGCGACCGTGCGGAGCCGGCACGCGCGGGCGCGGGCGACGCTGCGGGACGCGCTGGGGGCGGCGATGTGAGGAGGGGTGCGCACCCCTTCACCCGGCACCCCCGCCTGAGTAGCATCCCCCGCATGAGCAGGCTCGTCGTCTCCGTCCTCACCTCGCTCGACGGCCGCTTCGAGGGGCCCGGGCACGACCTCTCGGCGCTGCCGTTCGAGGACGCGTTCAACGACCACAACCTCGAGCTGCTGCGCCGCGCGGGCACGCTCGTCTACGGCGGCGGCTGGTTCCGTGACAACTGGGACAGCTGGAGCGCCGTCGCCGCGGACGGGACGGCGGGCGAGCGGGAGCACGAGACCGCGCGGCTGGTCACGTCGCTCGACGCGCTGGTGATCAGCGACTCCCTCGCTCCCGACCCGGAGGCGCCGTGGGCCGCCACCACCCGGATCGTGCCGCGGAAGCAGGGTCCGGCCGAGATCGAGCTGCTCAAGCAGGGCGACCGGGGTGACCTGCTGATGTTCGGCAGCGGCACGACCTGGAATCCGCTCCTCGAGCAGGGCCTGGTGGACGAGCTGATCGTCCTCGTCGGCGCAGGCCTCGCGGGCGGCGGGACGCCGCTCTACTCCGGAGCGCCGCAGCACGGGCTGCGCCTCCTCGACGCGACGGTTCTGCCGGACTCTGAGCTGGTGCGGCTCCGCTACGACGCGAGCGGGGCCGGCGAGCGGCCGCACAACCTCCGCTGAGACAGGGCGGCCTCCCTCAGGAGCCCGCGCCCCCTCCTCTCAGCTGACGTCGTACGCGCCCGAGGCCGGGGCAGCTGGTGAGAGCGAGCCTCCAGCGGACTCCTCCGGCCGGCGGAGTGCCCGAGCGCACAGCCGGACCCCCAGAAGCGCAGTCGCCGCGCCTCCCGCCAGCATCCCGGCCCCCACCACCGTCCACGTCGTCAGGCTGGAGCTCGGCGCGCCGAGCAGACCGTAGAAGAGCCCGACCCCGCTGCCGACCAGAGCGGCCGCGACCAGCGGGATCGCCAACGCCGATCCCTTCTCCGACCGCGTCCACGCCGAGCTGCAGAGAACGGCGACGGCGCCGATCAGCCAGCCGACGCCGGGGATCAGCAGCCAGCCGAAGGCGAAGACCAGGGAGGCCACGACCGCGAACCACCGACGGTGGAGGACCGTCCGGTCGTCACCGCGATGGACTCCGGCCTCGACTCCGCTCGTCATGCATCGGAGCCTACGGAGACAGGTGGCACCATGCGACGGAGTGGCGCGGGATCGGCCGGACGGCGCCACACCCGCCTCCGCTCGGTCCTGAGGAGCCGGTCCTGCCGAGCCGGTCCTCGAGCGCTGGCACCCGGCCCACCTGAGGCACGCCCCGGCCTCCCTCACCCCGCGACGGTCAGCGACACCTCGACCGCCACGTCCTCCGGCCCCTCCCCCAGCACCGTCTGCCGCACCTCGACCCCGTCGAGCCGCAGGCCGCGGTCTCCGGCGGCGTCGAAGAGCGCGACGATCGCCGGATGCAGGGTCCCCTCGGGCAGTTCCTCCCCGCCGCGGGGGCGCCAGGTGGCGACCAGCTCGGTGCGCGCCGGGAGGATCGCGGCGAGCTCGGCGAGGTCGCCCTCCGCCTCCGCCGACGTCGGCCAGCAGCAGACGAGCTCCGCCGAACCCGGCTCGCCCGCCCGGAGCGCCGTCCAGAAACGTCCCGTCGGCCCGAGCCCTGCCGCGTGCACTCGGGTGGCGAGCGCGCCGAAGATCTCGTTCGCCTCGTCGTCGCCCGGCCCGTCGGCCTCGTCCAGCGCGATCGTGAGGACCTGGCCGACGTACGGCTGCGCCGGCATCGTCCGCTCGGCGACCTCGACCGGCACGGCGAGCGCCCGCAGCGTCACCTCGGCGGCCTCGAACGCCCGGTCCTCCTGCTCCCGCTCCGCGAGCACGCGCTCCCTGTGCGCCAGCAGCGCCTCCGCCGCGGTGCCGGCTCGAGTCGCCGCCGCGACCTCGGGCAGCGGGACCCCCGCGCTCCGGAGCGCGCCGATCACGACTCCGGCCCGGACCTGCGCGTCGGCGTACCGGCGGTACAACGACCGCTCGTCGACATCCGCCGGAACCAGCACGCCCTTCTCGTCGTAGTGCCGGAGCGCCTTCACGCTCAGACCCGTGATGCCTGCGTACTCCCCGATGCCCATCATGCCTCCAGCATCCCGTCTCCCCCGGCGGGAGGGTCAACGGGCGGGAGGGTCAACGGGCGGGGGTGCCGACGCGGGACGGACAGCAGCGGAGCGGGCAGCAGCGGAGCGACCGGAGCCGGGCGGGCGGCAACGTGTCCGGCGCCGGCGGAGCCGAGACGGCCTCACGCCGACGCTTCAGCTCTCGCGCTTCAGCCCGCGCGCCTCACCGCGAGCTCACCAGCCCTCGGGCCCCGCGCTCCCTGCCTCGTACTCGTCCAGTGGAGCGTCGCCCGCGGCCCAGGCGGAGAGCACCGGAGTGATGATGCGCCAGCACTGCTCGGCCACGTCGCCCGGGACCGAGAGCAGGGTGTCGCCCTGCAGGATCCCGGCGAGGACCTGCGCGTAGGGGTCGAGCGTGGCCGCGCCGGGCTGCGCCGTCAGGGTGGTGCGCTCGAGATCGGTCAGCTCGTCGGCGCTGTTCACGACCAGGTCGAGGCTGACGTCGCCGCCCTTGAGGCCGATCCGGAGGACCGTCCCGGCGTCGCCCTCGGCCGCCTGCAGGCCGCGCGGGGGCGTGGCGGCGCGGAAGTGGATCGCCACCTCTCGGCGCGGGTCGCCGATCGCCTTGCCGGAGCGGAGGACGAAGGGGACGCCCGCCCAGCGCGGGGTGTCGACCTGGAGCAGCAGCTGCGCGAGGGTCTCGGTGCCGGTCTCGGGGTCGACGTCGGGCTCGTCGACGTAGGAGGGGAAGAAGCGGCCGTCGACGCGGCCCTCGGTGTAGCGGGCTCGGCGGGCGGAGGAGGGGTCGTCGCGCCAGAGCCGCACGGCGCCGAGCACCTCGGCCATGCGCGCGTGGACCTCGTCGGGCGCGACCTCGTCGGGGCGCTCCATCGTGGTCAGCGCGAGCACCATCAGGAGGTGGCTCTGCAGCATGTCGCGCAGCGCGCCGGTCTTCTCGTAGAAGGCCGCGCGGCCCTCGATGCCGAGCGTCTCGTCGTAGACGATCTCGACCTTCTCGATCCACTCGGCGCTCCAGCTCGCCTCGAGCATGCTGTTGCCGAACCGCAGGCCCAGCATCCCCAGCACGGTCGCGTTGCCGAGGAAGTGGTCGATGCGCCAGAGGCGGCTCTCGGGGAGGACCTTCGCGAACGCCGCGTTGAGGGCGATCGCGTCGTCGAGGTCCTCGCCGAACGGCTTCTCGATGGCGACGACCAGCTCCTCGGGGAGGTCGAGCTCGGCGAGCGAGGCGGCGACCTTGTGCCCCATCGCAGGCGGCAGGGCGACGTAGAGCACCGGGGTCGACGGGCAGGCGTCGAGGAGGGCCTTCAGCTGCTCCGGGTCGGAGGCGTCGGTGCCGACGAAGCGCGCCCGTGACGCGAGGGCCTCGACCGTGTGCGCGGCGACTCCGGCCGCCTCGAGGCTGCGGCGGACGAGGCCCTGCCACTCCTCGTCGGTCTGGGGCGTGCGCGCCGCGCCGATCAGCGTGAGCTCGAGGTCGCGCGCGAGCTCGGCCACCCGGCCCAGGCCCGGCAGCAGCAGCCGCTCGGTGAGGTCGCCGCCCGCTCCGAGGATCGCGATGCTCCGCTGCTCGCTCCCCAGCGCCGCGGCCTCGGGGATTCCGATCTGCTCCGTCATGGTGTCTCCCTCGTAGCCGTCGTGAGTCAGCGGCCACAGTACGCGCCGGGCCCTGGCGCGAGGCCGGGAGCCGGGAGGGGTTGAGGAAGCGGGCGCGGAGTGGCAGGGCGGCGCGGTCGGGAGCGAGAGAGCTGCACGACCTCCGCTGAGACGCGGCCCGCCGTGTCGGGGCAGGGAGCCCCTTCTCAGCCGACGTCGGGCCGCGACCCGCGGACGTCCGGCCCGCCGCAGCCGTCCCGCACAGCACGTCATCCCTCTCCGGTGCCGTCCGGCGGTACCCTGCCCGCATGCGCCTTCGCCAGGTCGTCCTCGACACGGAGGACGCCCGCGCCCTCTCCGCCTTCTACCTCGCCCTGCTCGGCGGCGAGTACCGCCCCGGCGACGAGCCGCCCGCGGACGGCTCCGACGACGAGGCGGAGTGGGTCGCGATCGTCACCGCCGACGGCGCGAAGCTCACGTTCCAGCGGGTGGCCGCCCTGCCGCGCGCGACCTGGCCGGAGGGGCCCGTCCCGCAGCAGCTGCACCTCGACTTCATGGTCGCGGACGCCGACGAGCTCGACCGGCAGAAGACCCGGGCGCTCGCTCTCGGCGCCGAGCTGATCGAGGACAGGAGCGAGGACCCGGAGGAGGCGCTCCACGTCCTCGCCGATCCGGCCGGCCACCCGTTCTGCGTCTTCGTCGCGCCCGACTACCCGGCGGAGTAGGGGCGCGCGGCTTCAGCGAGCCGCACGCGTCGGATCACATGCCGGTGATCGTGACCGTCGTCGTCGCGGCGATCACCGCGGCTCCCGTGACGCTCGCGGCGGTTCCCGCGAGGACGGCGGCGGCCGCCGGCCCTGCCCAGTGCTGCGCCGCGAGCGACCGGATCGCCTGCCGGTCCGGGATGCCGGGCCTCGGCGAGAGCGCTCCGGCCGCGTCGAGCAGGCCGATGAGCGCCGCGTCCGACGGCAGGGGCGCCGTCCGAGCCGCGAGGACCTCGGCGACCCGGATCCGCAGCCGCTCGTCCTCCGCCGGCTCCACGGCGGCGACCCGCTCGAGGAGGGCGGCATGCAGCTCCCTCCGAGTGAGGCGGGCGATCCACCAGGAGACGCTGCGCGGTGCTCGCTCCGCTGCGATCCACCCGAGTGCCCCGTCGAGCACGGCGTCCCCGAGCGCGGACCGCTCCGGCCCGAGGGCGACGACTCCGGCGTCCACCTCGACGCACCGCTGGAGGGAGAGCTCCGCGAGGACGGAGGCGGCCAGGACGGTGTCGAGAGCGCCCGACGAAGCCGCGGGCCGCCCGTCGCTCCGCCGCAGCAGGAGGAGGAGAGCGACGGGGAGGGGCGGCTGCCCGGCTCCGGGGGGCGCAGCGGCCGGCGGGGTGGTGGGAGCGGGCTGTTCCGAGGAGTTCCGTGTCGAGTCGTCCATCCCTCGAGCCTGACACCCGACCCGTCGAGACCGCATCCGCCGGGCGACGGGTCCTCCGTCGTCCGACCGGCCCACCGGCCGGACACGCCCGAGAGCCCACGTCGCGCCCCGAAGCGGACAGCCCCTCGGCCCGTCCGGCGTCAGACCACCCCCGCCGCCGTCCCCGACACGATCAGGTCGGCGCGGTCGCGAGTGGCCTCGATCAGCAGCGCGTTCCGCCCGTCGACCTCCGAGGCCCAGGCGGAGGCCGCCTCGGGGGCGCGGCCGAAGGAGACGTGGCGGTCGACCAGGCGCTCGAAGCGCTCGGTCTCGGGAGTCGCGCAGAACCAGGCCTCGTCGAACTCGGCGCGCAGCAGCGCCCACGGGCCCTCGTCGACGAGGAGGTAGTTGCCCTCCAGCACGACGAGCGACGCGGAGGGGTGCACGGCCAGCGCGCCGGCCACTCCCTCGTCGACGGTGCGCTCGAAGGTGGGCGCGTAGACGACGTGGTCGGTCTCGGCGCGCAGCCTCCGCACCAGGGCGAGGAAGCCCCAGCCGTCGAACGTGTCGAGGGCGCCCTTGCGGTCGTGGCGGCCGAGCTCGTCGAGCGTGGCGTTGGCGAGGTGGAAGCCGTCCATCGGCACGAAGGCGGCGGTCCCCTCCCCCGCGAGCTCGTTCGCGCGGGCGACCACCGCCCGGGCGAGCGTGGTCTTGCCGGCCCCGGGGCTGCCGGCGATCGCGACGATCGCGCGGCGGCCCGGCGAGGTCAGCGCGAGCGCGCGCCCGGCCAGCTCGTCGAGGCCGGGCCGCACCGCGTCGGGCGCGACCTCGGTCTCAGGCCTCGCCACGGCTGCTCTCCAGCGCGTTCACCAGGAAGCCGTGGGCGTGGCGGGCGAGCGCGGGGCCGTCGTTCCAGAGGTTCCGCCACACGGCGAGGTCGTTCGAAAGGGTCGGCGAGACCACGGCCGACGAGAACGACTCGAAGGTGATGGGTCCGCGGTAGTCGATCGCGGCGAGGGCGTGGAAGAACGTCGTGAAGTCGAGGTGGCCGCTGCCGAGGTAGCCGCGGTGGTTCTCGCCGATGTGGACATACCCGAGACGATCCCCGACCAGCAGCACCGGGCGGAAGAAGTCGTCCTCCTCGATGTTCATGTGGTACGTGTCCAGGTGGATCAGGACGTTGTCGGCGCCGATGTCGTCGGCGAGGCGCAGGGCGTCCGCGGCGGTGTTGATGACGTTGGTCTCGTAGCGGTTGCAGATCTCGAGGCCGAGGGTCATGCCCTTCGTCGAGGCCTCGGCGGCGAGGTCGGTCAGCACCGAGACGACGTTCGCGCGGCCCGCGGCCGAGAGGGGCGCGCTGTACTTGCCGAGCGCGCTGTAGAGGGCGCCGGTGAAGTGGGTGCCGCCGAGCGCGTGGGTGGTCTCGAGGGAGTCGGCGAGCAGCTTCGCGCCGCGGGCCACCACCTCCGGGTCGTCGCTGGAGACGTCGGCCGAGAAGGCGAGGCCGCGCGAGCAGACGATGCCGAGGTCGTTCGCCTCGAGGGCGGCGCGGGCGGAGGCGGTGTCGAGGTTCTGCACGTCGTGCAGCGAGAGCTCCAGCAGGTCGAATCCGGCCGCCTTGGTCTGCTCGATCGTCGCGGTCACTTCGTCGGGGGTGGTGCCGCCGGCGAAGACGAGGGCGTGCACTCCGAGAGGGTTCGTGGTCATGGTGGTGCTCCTTGGTTCGAGAGGTTCAGGGGCGGCGTCGGGCCGCGGGGTCGGTGTCGAGCAGGTCCGCGAGGAACGCCTGGCCGGAGGTCGCGAGGGCGACGGGGTCGTGCCAGAGCTCGCGCCAGAGACCCATGCCCTCGGCCGAGGCCGGGGGCTGGACGGCGGGCGAGAAGCTCTCGAGGGTGAGCGGACCGCGGTAGCCGGAGTCGGCGAGCGCCGCCGCGAGCCCGGTCCAGTCGGTGCTCCCGGTGCCCGGCTCTCCGCGGTGGTTCTCGGAGGCGTGGAGGTAGCCGAGCAGGTCGCCGGCGTCGCGGACGGCGCTCGCGAGGTCGACCTCCTCGAGGTGGGCGTGGAAGGTGTCGAGGTGCAGGAGCACGTTCGGCGCGTCAAGCTCGCGGAGGAACGCGGCGGTCTGGGCGGCCGTGTTCAGCAGGTTGCTCTCGTAGCGGTTCACGTACTCCGCTCCGACGACGACGTCGGCGGGAGCGGCGGCCGCGGCGACCCTCCGCAGCACGTCGAGCGAGCGCGCGCGGGCAGCCATGTCGGCCGCGTGCTCGTACTTGCGCATGGCCGAGTAGGTGACTCCGCCGACGTACCGCGCGCCGATCGCCTCGGCGAACCGCACGGCCGCCAGGAGCCGCTCCTCGCCGCGGCCGGCCGTGGCCTGGTCGGTGATGTCGGAGTCGGCGTCCAGCGCGAGCGAGACGACCGCGTCGATCCCGTGCTCGTCGAGCAGGTCGGCGGTCCACGCGGAGGCGTCGGGGTCGGCGGGAGCCGGGATCTCGATCAGGTCGAAGCCGATCGAGGCGGCGGCGCCGATCGCGCGGCGCCCCGACTCCGG
>NZ_PSUU01000060.1:0-15489 GCF_002932015.1 Rathayibacter sp. AY1H3 | reverse complement strand
GCACCCGCCTACCTGGCGGCCCGCCGCGCCGGCGTCCCCTTCACCGTCCACGAGGCCAACGCGCGCCCCGGGCTCGCCAACCGCCTCGGCGCGCGCGCGACCCGCTCGGTCGGCGTGGCCTTCGAGGGCACGCCCCTGCCGCACGCGCGGGTGGTCGGCATGCCGCTGCGCCGCGAGATCGCCGAGCTCGACCGGGCCGCGCGCCGCGACGAGGCGATGGCGGCGCTGGGCCTCGACCCGTCCCGGCAGACCCTCCTGGTGACCGGCGGCTCCCTCGGCGCTCGACGGATCAACGCGACGGTGCACGCCGCCGCCCGGGATCTCGTCGCCACCGGCTTCCAGGTCCTCCACATCACGGGCGACCGTGCCGAGATCACGGACCCGGGGGTGGCCGGCTACCACCTCCTCGCCTACTGCGACCGGATGGACCTCGCGCTGTCCGCCGCGGACGTGGCCGTCTCCCGCGCGGGGGCGGCGACCGTCAGCGAGCTGACAGCCCTCGGCCTGCCCGCGGTCTACGTCCCGTACCCGGTCGGCAACGGCGAGCAGCGCTACAACGCGCGCGGCGTCGTCGACGCCGGGGGAGCGGTCCTCGTCGAGGACGCCGCCTTCCTCCCCGGCTGGGTGCAGCGGGAGCTCGTACCGCTCCTGGGCGACACCGCCCGTCGCGACGAGATGGCGCGCCGGGCTGCCCGCGTGGGAGTCCGCGACGGCTCCGGGCGGCTCGTCGACCTGATCGAGTCGACCCTCTCCGCTCCGCGCTGAGCCCGCTCCGCGCGGCTCGTGAGAGCACTCCCGCCCACCGTCTACACTGATCCGGCGCACCGCGGGAGGCCCCTCCCGCCCGCCGCGACCCACCCGAAAGCGAGAGCCCCGTGATCAAGCCCGACCTCGGCATCACCGTCCCCGACGAGCTCGGCTCGGTCCACTTCATCGGCATCGGCGGCTCCGGGATGAGCGGGATCGCCCGGCTGTTCCACCACGCCGGGCACCGGGTCACCGGGTCCGACGTCCGCGAGTCCCACCCCATCGAGCAGCTGCGGGAGCTCGGCGTCCCGGTCGCCATCGGCCACGACGCGGCGAACCTCGGGGACGCCGAGGCGGTCGTCGTCACCTCCGCCCTGTGGCCCGACAATCCCGAGTACCTGCTCGCGAAGGAGCGCGGCCTGCCCGTGCTGCACCGCTCGCAGGCCCTCGCCTGGCTGGTGCGCGGCAGGCGCCTGGTCGCGGTGGCCGGAGCGCACGGCAAGACCACGTCGACCGGCATGATCGTCACCGGCCTGCTCGGCGTCGACGCCGACCCCAGCTTCGTCAACGGCGGCATCATCGAGAGCCTCGGCACCTCCTCCGCCGCCGGCTCCGGCGAGGTCTTCGTCGTCGAGGCCGACGAGTCGGACGGCAGCTTCCTCCTCTACGACACCGCGGTCGCCCTCATCACGAACGTCGACCCGGACCACCTCGACCACTACGGATCGCTGGAGGCGTTCGAGGAGGCCTTCGTCACCTTCGCCTCCTCCGCGAGCGAGCTCGTCGTCATCTCCTCCGACGACCCCGGCGCCGTCCGCGTCACCGAGCGGCTGGTCGGCGGACGGGTGCTGACCTTCGGCGAGGCCGAGGGGGCAGACGTCCGCGTCGTCGACCTCGACCTCGTCGGCCCCGTCGGCTTCTCGGTCGAGTACGAGGGCAGGCGCTACTCGGCCCGCCTCCGCATCCCCGGCCGGCACAACGCGATCAACGCGGCCGGCGCGTTCGCAGTGCTGGTGGGCCTGGGCTTCGATCCGGCCGCCTCGCTCGAGGCCGTGTCGGCGTTCGGAGGCACGGAGCGCCGCTTCGAGCTGCACGGAGCGGTCCGCGGAGTCAGCGTCTACGACGACTACGCCCACCACCCCACCGAGGTGGCCGCCGCCCTCTCCGCCGCGCGCACCGTGGTCGGCGAGGGCCGCATCATCGCCGTGCACCAGCCGCACCTCTACAGCCGCACCCGCCTCTTCGCCCGCGAGTTCGCCGCGACGCTCGAGCGCTACGCCGACGAGACGATCGTCCTCGACGTCTACGGGGCGCGCGAGGATCCGGAGCCCGGAGTGACCGGAGCGCTGGTCAGCGAGAAGTTCGCCGACCCGTCGCACGTCTCGTTCGTCCCGGACTGGGCGGAGGCGGCCCGCCTCACGGCCGGCATCGCGCGCGAGGGCGACTTCGTCATCACCCTCGGCTGCGGCGACGTCTACCGGATCATCCCGCAGGTGCTCGAGTCGCTCGGCGCGAGCGAGGCCGCGCCGGTCGCACGATGACCGCGGTCCTCGCGCCCGAAGCGGGGGAGCGGCCGTGAAGCGGCCCGACGGCGGACTCCCTCCGGCGCCCGGTCGGAGCGTCCCCGCGCGCGGCGGCGAGCCGGAGCCGGACACCGAGCCGATCCGGATCGTCACCGCGATCCGCGTGGCCCCGGAGCCGGCCGAGCGCACTCCGTCGCGCGCGGGCGCGGTCCGCCGCACCCTCTCGGGCCTGCGCCTGCCCGGTGCCGAGAACCGGGCCGTCTCCCGGGCCGCCCGCGAGCGGAGGCGCTACGAGCGGGGGGAGGTCCGCCGCTTCACGAAGCGCGCGCGTCGGCGCCGCCTGATCGCCCTGGTCGTGGCCGGATCGCTCGTCGCCCTCGCCCTCATCGTCGGAGTCGCGGCCTTCTCGCCGCTCATGGCCGTGCGCACGATCGAGATCTCGGGCACCCAGCGCGTCGACGCCGCCGCCCTGCAGAGCGAGCTCGACGACCAGCTCGGCGTCCCGCTCACCCTGGTGGACCGGGACGAGGTCGGCCGCGTGCTGGGCGCGTCCCCGCTCATCCAGAGCTACTCGGTGCAGACCCGGCCGCCGAGCACCCTCGTGGTGTCGATCGTCGAGCGCACGCCCCTCGGCGTGATCGCGGCGGGGGGCCGCTTCGAGCTCGTGGACGCGGCCGGAGTTGTCATCGAGACGGCGGACTCGGCGCAGCCCGGCTACCCGGTCCTCACCACCGCGTCCGGCGACGCCTCGGGAGCCGGCTTCCGCGCGACCGCGCGGGTGCTGCGCTCCCTGCCCGCGTCGCTCGCTCCGCAGGTGACGGCCGCCACGGCCACGACCGGCGACGACGTCTCGCTCACCCTGCAGAACGGCACGGAAGTCGTCTGGGGCGGGTCGGACGAGTCGGCGCTCAAGGCCGTCGTGCTCGAGAAGCTGATGGCCGCGACCGACCCCGCCGTCGTCGGCACTTACGACGTGTCCTCGCCCCAGGCCGCCGTCGTGGCGCCCCGGCCCTGACCGGCGACGGATCCGCGCGTTCTTTCGAGCGTTGCGGGCGTGTCTGCTGGGAGCGCGACCGGACTCCGCCTACCGTCGGAGCCGAACCCCAAATGCATACTCAGCATAACTTTAAGCCTCAACTACAGGTTTAAGGTTCAGCCCGGAGGCCGGAGACGTGACTTCAAACCAGAACTACCTCGCCGTGATCAAGGTCGTCGGCATCGGCGGTGGTGGCGTCAACGCCGTCAACCGCATGATCGAGCTCGGCCTGCGCGGTGTCGAATTCATCGCGATCAACACGGACGCCCAGGCGCTCCTGCTCAGCGACGCCGACGTCAAGCTCGACGTGGGCCGCGAGCTGACCCGCGGACTCGGCGCCGGCGCCGACCCCGAGGTCGGCCGCCGCGCCGCCGAGGACCACGCCGAGGAGATCGAGGAGGTCCTCGCGGGGGCCGACATGGTCTTCGTCACCGCGGGCGAGGGCGGCGGCACCGGCACCGGCGGCGCGCCCGTCGTCGCGCGGATCGCCAAGTCGATCGGCGCCCTCACCATCGGCGTCGTGACCAAGCCCTTCGGGTTCGAGGGACGCCGTCGGCAGACGCAGGCCGAGGCCGGCGTCGCGACGCTGAAGAACGAGGTCGACACGCTCATCGTCGTCCCGAACGACCGCCTGCTCGAGATCAGCGACCGCGGCATCTCGATGCTCGAGGCCTTCGCGACCGCCGACCAGGTGCTCCTCGCCGGCGTCCAGGGCATCACCGACCTGATCACCACGCCCGGCCTGATCAACCTCGACTTCGCCGACGTGAAGTCGGTCATGCAGGGCGCGGGCTCGGCGCTGATGGGCATCGGCTCGTCGCGCGGCGCCGATCGCGCGATCAAGGCGGCTGAGCTGGCCGTCGCCTCACCGCTGCTCGAGGCCAGCATCGACGGCGCGCACGGCGTGCTCCTCTCGATCCAGGGCGGCTCGAACCTCGGCATCTTCGAGATCAACGACGCGGCGCGCCTCGTCCAGGAGGCGGTGCACGCCGAGGCGAACATCATCTTCGGTGCCGTGATCGACGACACGCTCGGCGACGAGGTGCGCGTCACCGTCATCGCCGCGGGCTTCGACGGCGGAGAGCCGGGCGGGACCGCTCAGGCCGCGATCGCCCAGCCGCGCCAGCAGCAGAGCTCGGCGAGCGAGTCGGCCGCCGAGCCCGTCCCGGCTCCCGCCGCCGCCCCTGCGGCTGGCTCGATCTGGTCGAGCACCCCCGTCGCCGCCCCGGCCCCTGTCGCCGACCCGTCCTTCGACGACGACGACAGCGACCTGGACATCCCCGACTTCCTCAAGTAGTCGTGCCGGATCCGGAGCTGGCCGCGCGCTGGGCCGAGGTCTCCGAGCGGGTCGCCGACGCGACCCGCTCGGCCGGTCGCGAGGCGTCCTCGGTCACGACCATCGTGGTGACCAAGTTCCACCCCGTGTCGCTGCTCCGCGACCTCCTCGAGCTGGGCGTCGTCGACTTCGGCGAGAACCGGCACCAGGAGGCGCAGGAGAAGTCGGCCGAGCTGGCGGGGACCGCTGCGCGCTGGCACTTCATCGGGCAGCTCCAGAGCAAGAAGGCGCGCCAGGTGCGCCGCTACGCCGACGCGGTCCACTCCGTCGACCGGCTCGCGCTCGTCCCGCTGCTGGAGGCGGGGGAGGAGCCGCTCGACGTGTTCCTGCAGGTCAACCTCACCGAGGATCCCGACCGCGGGGGAGCGTCGCCCGCCGACGTCGAGCCCCTCGCCGAGGCTCTCGCCGGGGCGCCCGGCCTCACGCTGCGCGGCGTGATGGCGGTCGCTCCGCTGGACGAGGAGCCCCGTCCGGCTTTCGCCCGGCTCCGGTCGATCTCCGACCGCGTGCGCGCCGTCGAGCCCTCCGCCACGGCGATCTCGGCGGGCATGTCGAACGACTTCGCCGAGGCGATCGCGGAGGGTGCGACACACCTGCGAATCGGATCGGCAATCACCGGAGAACGCCCCGCCCGCACCTAACCTCGTGGTGACCCACCTGTGGGAGCACACACGACACGGAGGACACCCCATGGCCAACCCGCTGAAGAAGACGATGGTCTACCTCGGACTCGCCGACGAAGAGGTCGAGTACGAGCGCGCAGAGCCCGTCGAGGCGGCCCCGGCGACGGCCCACCGCGCACCGGTCTCCCCGGTGCAGCCCGTCCCTCCCGTCGAGCCGGTGCAGCAGCCCCGCGCGACGGTCACCCCGCTCCGCAAGCCCACCCCCCAGACCCCGAAGGCGACGGCACCCGCCGAGATGAACGAGATCCTCACCGTCCACCCGAAGCAGTACCGCGACGCGCAGGTCATCGCGGAGAACTTCCGCGACGGCATCCCCGTGATCATCAACCTCTCGCAGATGAGCGATGCGGACGCCCGCCGCCTCATCGACTTCGCGAGCGGACTCTCGCAGGGCCTCTACGGCCGCATCGAGCGCGTGACGAGCAAGGTCTTCCTGCTCTCGCCGTCGCACATCACCGTCGCCGGCGACTCCGCCTCCGCCGAGAGCGACGCCGACGCGTCGTTCTTCGCGAAGTCCTGATCCCGGGGAGCCCTGGCCCCCGGTGACCTCCGTCGTCTCGCTCCTCGGGAGCGTCCTGTACTTCGTGCTGCTGCTCTACTTCTTCGCGATGTGGGCGCGGTTCGTGCTCGACCTCGTCCGCGTGATCCGACGCGACTGGCGCCCCCGCGGTGCCGGCCTCGTCGCCGCGGAGGGCGTCTACACCGTCACGGACCCGCCGATCGGCTTCTTCCGACGCCTGATCAAGCCGGTCTCGATCGGTCCGATCGCGCTCGATTTCGGCTGGAGCCTCACCATGCTCTGCGTCATCGTGGGCATGTACATCGCCACGTGGCTCCAGCGCGCCTGACCGTCCCTGTATCGTTGGCACGTCCGGACGTTCCCCGCGGTGTCAGCACTGCGCCGTGCGCCTGAAGTTGCTAGCTTTAGTCGCGCGTTGTTAAACGTGTACCTACTTGAAATCGAAGGTGGAAAGCCATGGCGCTCACTCCCGAAGACGTTGTCAACAAGCGGTTCCAGCCGACTAAGTTCCGTGAGGGATACGACCAGGACGAGGTCGACGACTTCCTCGACGAGGTCGTCGTGGAGCTCCGCCGCCTGAACCAGGAGAACGAGGAGCTTCGTCAGCGCCTCTCCTCCGGCGACAGCCGCCCCTCGGACGCCCGAGTCTCCGACGCCCCGCGCGAGAGCACTCCTGCTCCCGCCCCGGTGGTCGACGAGGCACCCGAGCCGGAGCCGCAGCCCGAGCCCGAGCCCACCCCGGCTCCCGCACCGGTCGTCGCTCCCGTCAGCTCCTCGCAGTCGGCTCCGGTCGACGAGGCCGAGAGCTCCAGCGGACTCCTGCAGCTCGCCCGCCGCCTCCACGAGGAGCACGTGCGCGAGGGTGCCGAGAAGCGCGACGCTCTCGTCGCCGAGGGCCGTGCCACGGCCGCCCGCATCGTCGCCGAGGCCGAGGCCAAGCAGCGCCAGCAGGTCGCGAAGCTCGAGGAGGAGCGCGCGACGGTCGAGCACCGCATCGACGAGCTCCGCACCTTCGAGCGCGAGTACCGCCAGAAGCTGAAGAGCTACATCGAGGGCCAGCTCCGCGACCTCGACACCCAGCCGGCGTCGACGGAGTCCTCGCTGTCGGGCTTTGGGGCGTAGTCCCGCCGCAGCGGACGTCAGGCCGAGGGTGCTCGTCACCCTCGGCCTCGTCGCGCTCGCGGTCTTCGCGATCGATCAGACCGCGAAGTTCCTGGTCACGACGAACCTGACCCTGGGCGAGGACGTCCACGTCCTCGGCGACGTCCTGATCCTGCACTACGTGAAGAACCCGGGTGCCGCCTTCTCCCTCGCGAGCGGGTCGACCTGGATCTTCTCGATCATCGCGGCGTGCGTCGTCGTCGCCGTGATCTGGTTCTCGCGCCGGATCCGCTCCACCGCGTGGGGCGTCTTCTTCGGCCTGCTGCTCGGCGGCACCCTCGGCAACCTCTTCGACCGGCTGTTCCGAGAGCCCTCCTTCGGGCTCGGACACGTCGTCGACTTCCTCTTCACGCCGTGGCTGCTCCCGGCGATCTACAACGTCGCCGACATCGCGATCTGCACGGCGATGGCGCTGTTCGTCCTCCTGAGCGTGCGGGGCGTCGGCCTCGACGGCACCCGCGAGCGCGCGGGCCGCGACGAGCAGGAGCAGGTCGTCTCCGAGGACGGCGCTCCCGCCGCCCCCGGAGCGGGCGCCCCCGCAGCGGCCTCCTCCGTCGAGGAGGCGGCCCGCGACGCCGACCGCCCCGGCGGACGCTGATGGCGCAGTCCCGAGAGCTGCCGGTCCCGGACGGGCTCGACGGCCTCCGCGTGGACGCGGCCGTCGCGAAGCTGCTCGGCTTCTCGCGCACCTTCGCGGCCGAGGTCGCCGAGGCGGGCGGAGTGAGCGCCGACGGACGGGTCCTCGACAAGAGCGACCGCGTGCGCGCCGGCACCTGGCTGAGCGTCGAGTGGAGCCCGCGCGAGGAGCCGCGGATCGTGCCGATGGCGGTCCCCGGCCTCGGCATCGTGCACGACGACGACGACATCGTGGTGATCGACAAGCCCGTCGGAGTGGCCGCGCACCCCGCCGTGGGCTGGGAGGGACCGACGGTGCTCGGCGCCCTCGCCGCCGCGGGCTTCACCGTGTCGACCTCCGGTGCGGCCGAGCGCGCGGGCATCGTGCACCGGCTCGACGCCGGCACGAGCGGCCTCATGGTCGTCGCGAAGTCCGAGCGCGCCTACACGCACCTCAAGCGCGCGTTCCACGACCGCACGGTCGAGAAGGTCTACCACGCGGTCGTGCAGGGCCACCCCGACCCGCTCGCCGGGACGATCGACGCCCCGCTCGGCCGCCACCCGTCCTCGGACTGGAAGTTCGCGGTCCGCGCCGACGGCAAGCCCTCGGTGACCCACTACGAGACGATCGAGGCCTTCCCGTTCGCCTCCCTCCTCGAGATCCACCTCGAGACCGGCCGCACCCACCAGATCCGCGTGCACATGGCCGCCCAGCGCCACCCGTGCGTCGGCGACGCCATGTACGGCGCCGATCCGACCCTCTCGAAGCGGCTCGGCCTCACCCGCCAGTGGCTCGACGCGGTCCGGCTCGGCTTCACCCACCCGGGCTCGGGGGAGTGGGTGCAGTTCGAGGCGTCCTACCCCGACGACCTGGTGCACGCCCTCGAGGTGCTGCGCGGGGAGTGATCCGCGCTCTCCCGGCCGGACCCGCGTCCGGCGCGGTTAGACTTCTTCCCGCCGTGTCCACGGGCCCTCCCGGGTCGCCGGCCATCCCTCCCCTGCCCGCAGTCCGCCGGAGGCGCATCCTTGCCGAGTAACGATTCCTTCGTCCACCTCCACGTGCACAGCGAGTACTCGATGCTCGACGGTGCAGCGCGGGTGAAGCCGCTGATCGACGCGGCGGTCGAGGAGGGCATGCCGGCCATCGCCGTGACCGACCACGGGAACGTGTTCGGCGCCTACGACTTCTGGCGCACCGCGACGGCGGCGGGGATCAAGCCGATCATCGGCACCGAGGCCTACCTCACCCCGGGGACGCACCGCTCCGACAAGACCCGCATCCGCTGGGGTGACGGCGGAGGGGACGACGTGTCCGGCTCCGGCGCGTACACCCACATGACGCTGCTCAGCTCGACCACGACGGGCATGCACAACCTCTTCCGCCTCTCCTCGCGCGCGTCGATCGAGGGCTACTACTTCAAGCCGCGCATGGACCGCGAGATCCTCTCGCAGTACTCCGAGGGCCTGATCGGCACCACGGGCTGCCCGAGCGGCGAGGTCCAGACGCGCCTGCGCCTCGGCCAGTACAAGGAGGCCCGCCAGGCGGCCGCCGACTACCGCGACATCTTCGGCAAGGAG
Source organism: Rathayibacter sp. AY1H3 (assembly GCF_002932015.1). NCBI lineage: Bacteria > Bacillati > Actinomycetota > Actinomycetes > Micrococcales > Microbacteriaceae > Rathayibacter > Rathayibacter sp. AY1H3. The sequence goes on along the minus strand of NZ_PSUU01000060.1, from coordinate 6,290 downwards.
AACTTCTTCGCCGAGATCATGGATCACGGCCTCGACATCGAGCGGCGGGTGATCGGCGACGTCATCCGGCTCGCGAAGGACCTCGACCTCCCGCTGGTCGCCACCAACGACCTGCACTACACGCACGCGCACGACGCGACCTCGCACGCGGCGCTGCTCTGCGTGCAGTCCGGGACCACCCTCGACGACCCCAAGCGCTTCAAGTTCGACGCGGACGAGTTCTACCTCAAGTCGCCGCGCGAGATGCGCCAGGTCTTCCGCGACCACCCCGAGGCCTGCGACAACACGCTCCTCATCGCGGAGCGCTGCGACGTCCAGTTCGACACCTCGGCGAACTACATGCCGCGCTTCCCGGTGCCGGAGGGCGAGACCGAGGACACCTGGTTCGTGAAGGAGGTCGAGGCCGGACTGCGCGAGCGCTACCCGGACGGCATCTCCCAGGAAGTGCGCGACCGGGCGGACTACGAGACCCGCGTCATCCTGCAGATGGGCTTCCCCGGCTACTTCCTCGTCGTCGCCGACTTCATCAACTGGTCCAAGCGCAACGGAATCCGCGTCGGTCCCGGCCGCGGCTCCGGTGCCGGCTCGATGGCGGCCTACGCGATGAAGATCACCGACCTCGATCCGCTGCGCCACGGCCTGATCTTCGAGCGCTTCCTCAACCCCGACCGCGTGTCCATGCCCGACTTCGACGTCGACTTCGACGACCGTCGCCGCGGCGAGGTCATCCGCTACGTTACCGAGAAGTACGGCGACGAGCGCGTCGCGCAGATCGTCACCTACGGCACCATCAAGGCGAAGCAGGCTCTCAAGGACGCCTCGCGCGTCCTCGGCTTCCCGTTCGGGATGGGCGAGAAGCTGACGAAGGCCATGCCGCCCGCGATCATGGGCAAGGACATCCCGCTCAGCGGCATCAACGACCCCGCCCACGCGCGCTACAAGGAAGCGCTCGACGTGCGCAACGTCATCGCCGAGGACCCGCAGGCCAAGCTGGTCTTCGACACCGCGCTCGGGCTCGAGAACCTCAAGCGCCAGTGGGGCGTGCACGCGGCCGGCGTCATCATGTCCAGCGATCCGCTGCTGGACATCATCCCGATCATGAAGCGGGAGCAGGACGGCCAGATCGTCACGCAGTTCGACTACCCCGCGTGCGAGTCGCTCGGGCTGATCAAGATGGACTTCCTGGGGCTGCGGAACCTCACGATCATCGACGACGCCCTCGACAACATCCGCGCCAACCGCGGACAGGACCTCGTGCTCGAGGACCTCGAGCTCGACGACCAGGCCGCCTACGACCTCCTCGCCCGCGGCGACACGCTCGGCGTGTTCCAGCTCGACGGCGGCCCGATGCGCGGCCTTCTCCGACTGATGAAGCCCGACAACTTCGAGGACATCTCCGCAGTCCTCGCGCTCTACCGGCCGGGCCCGATGGGCGCCGACTCCCACACCAACTACGCGCTGCGGAAGAACGGCGTGCAGGAGATCACCCCGATCCACCCGGAGCTCGAGGAGCCGCTCTCGGAGGTGCTCGGAGGGACCTACGGCCTGATCGTGTACCAGGAGCAGGTCATGTCGATCGCGCAGAAGCTCGCGGGCTTCACGCTCGCGCAGGCCGACCTGCTGCGGCGCGCGATGGGCAAGAAGAAGAAGTCCGAGCTGGACAAGCAGTTCGAGGGCTTCTCGGGCGGCATGATCGCCAACGGCTACTCGATGGAGGCCGTCAAGACCCTCTGGGACATCCTGCTGCCCTTCTCCGACTACGCCTTCAACAAGGCGCACTCGGCGGCGTACGGCGTCGTCTCCTACTGGACGGCGTACCTCAAGGCGCACTACCCCGCGGAGTACATGGCCGCGCTGCTCACCAGCGTCGGCGACTCCAAGGACAAGATGGCCGCCTACCTCAACGAGTGCCGGCGGATGGGGATCAAGGTGCTCCCGCCGGACGTCAACGAGTCGATCGGCTTCTTCACCGCAGTCGGCACCGACATCCGCTTCGGCCTCGGCGCCGTCCGCAACGTCGGCATGAACGTCGTCGAGGGCATCCGGGCCGCCCGCGAGGAGAAGGGGCGCTTCGAGACGTTCCACGACTTCCTCCGCAAGGTGCCGCTGCAGGTGACCAACAAGCGCACCATCGAGTCGCTCATCAAGGCCGGCGCCTTCGACTCGCTCGGCTCGACCCGCCGCGCCCTGGTCGAGGTGCACGAGGACGCCGTCGAGGCGGCGGTGGGGGAGAAGCGCAACGAGGCGAACGGCCAGGTCGGCTTCGACTTCGACAGCCTCTGGGACGAGCCGCAGGCCGCGATCCAGGTGCCCGAGCGGCCCGAATGGGCCAAGCGCGACAAGCTCGCCTTCGAGCGCGACATGCTCGGGCTCTACGTGTCCGACCATCCGCTCGCCGGACTCGAGACCGAGCTCGCCAAGCACTACAGCACCACGATCGCCGACCTGCTGATCTCGGAGACGATCGCCGACGGCGAGACCGTGGTCGTCGCGGGCCTCGTCACGAGCGTCCAGCACCGCATGGCCAAGGCCTCCGGCAACCAGTACGGGATGATCCAGGTCGAGGACTTCGGCGGCGAGATCACCTGCATGTTCATGGGGAAGGCGTACCAGGAGTTCGCCCCGGCGCTCACGAACGACTCCATCGTCGTCGTCAGAGGCCGCGTCAGCATGCGCGACGACGGGATGAATCTGCACGCGTTCAGCCTGTTCGCCCCCGAGATGAGCCAGGACGGCGACTCGGGACCGCTCACCGTCTCGATGCCCGAGTCGCGCGCGACCACCGACACGGTCTCGCAGCTCAGCGACGTGCTCATCCGCCACTCCGGCCAGACCGAGGTGCGCCTGAAGCTCATCAAGGGCGACACGGCCCGCGTGTTCGAGGTGCCGTTCCCCGTGCGCATCACCCCGGACCTCTTCGGCGAGCTGAAGAGCCTGCTGGGGCCGAACTGTCTGTATTGAATTCCGAGCCGGTCCCCGACCGGCTCGGCGCGGTCGGCTGGGGAGGGTGGCCGGGTTCGTGAGAGCGTCGTGCGTCCGGCTACGACGATCCGCTGACACGCGGATCGCCGGTTCGCCTCGGAGGGTGCGGCGAGAGGGTGGCGGATCGGAGGGCGAGCCTGCGGCCGCCGGTGTCCTCCTGGTGGTCGAGTAGCCGCGCGGCGGCGTATCGAGACCGGGCGAGCGCCCGTAGATGCTGGTCGAGTAGCCGCGGAGCGGCGGATCGAGACCGGGTGAGCGCCGGGCGGGACGGGGTCCGGGCGGGGGAGCGCGCGGCGAGGGAGCGGGGGAGGGCGGCGCGTAGACTGGGGCGGCCATGATCCAGACTCTCGACCTCCGCGGCCGTCGTCCCTCCTCCGCCGAGCTCCTCGCCCTCGTGCCCCGCAATCCGGGCACGTCCGCCTCCGTCGGGCCCGTCGTCGCCGAGCTGATCGCCGACGTCCGAGAACGCGGCGCGGAGGCGCTCCTCGACCAGGCGGAGCGGCTGGACGGCGTGCGCCCCCCGCACCTCCGCGTGCCCGCCGAGCAGATCGCCGAGGCGCTCGACCGCCTCGACCCGGCCATCCGCAGCGCACTCGAGGAGGCGATCGCGCGCGTCCGCCGCGCCAGCGCCGCACAGATCCCCCCGCCCCGCACCACCGAGCTCGACGACGGCGCCACGGTCACCCAGCGCTGGCAGCCCGTCGCCCGCGCCGGGCTGTACGTCCCCGGCGGCAAGGCGGTCTACCCGTCGAGCGTCGTCATGAACGCCGTGCCCGCGCAGGCCGCCGGAGTCGCCTCCATCGCCCTGGTCTCGCCGCCGCAGAAGGCGTTCGGCGGCTCCGTCCACCCCACGATCCTCGCGGCGGCCGCTCTGCTCGGCATCGACGAGGTCTACGCGGTCGGGGGCGCCGGAGCCGTCGCCGCACTGGCCTACGGCGTCGACTCGATCGGGCTGGATCCCGTCAGCATCATCACCGGGCCGGGGAACGTCTGGGTCACCACCGCGAAGCGCCAGGTGCTCGGCCAGGTCGGCATCGACTCCGAGGCGGGCCCGACCGAGATCCTCGTGATCGCCGACGACTCCGCCGACCCGCGCCTTGTCGCCGCCGACCTGGTCAGCCAGGCCGAGCACGACGAGGCCGCCTCCGCGGTCCTGGTCACCGACAGCGCCGAGCTCGCCGCCGCCGTCGAGCGCGAGGTCGCCGCCCAGGCCGCTGCCACCCACCACGCGGAGCGCGTGGCCATCGCACTCGACGGCCCGCAGTCCGCGCTCGTGATCGTCGACGACCTCGAGCTCGCCTGCGCGTTCAGCGACGCCTACGGCCCCGAGCACCTCGAGCTGCACACGGCCGACCCCGTCGCGACGGCCGAGCGGATCCACGACGCCGGCGCGATCTTCCTCGGTCCGACCACCCCGGTGAGCCTGGGCGACTACCTCGCCGGCTCCAACCACGTGCTCCCGACGCTGGGGCAGGCGCGCTTCTCCTCCGGGCTCGGCGCCTACACCTTCCTCCGGCCGCAGCAGCTGATCTCGTACGACCGCGGTGCGCTCGAGCGCGTCGCCCCGCACATCCGCGCTCTCAGCGACGCCGAGGCGCTGCCCGCCCACGGCGACGCCGTCGACGCCCGCTTCGCCTGAGACCGAGAGGCCCTCGATGTTCTGCCCCTTCTGCCGGCACCCCGACTCCCGAGTGATCGACTCGCGCACGAGCGACGACGGCCTCTCGATCCGCCGCCGCCGGCAGTGCCCGTCGTGCGGCCGGCGCTTCTCGACGACCGAGACCGCGAGCCTCGTCGTGATCAAGCGCAGCGGAGTCGTGGAGCCGTTCAGCCGCGAGAAGATCGTCAGCGGCGTCCGGAAGGCCTGCCAGGGCCGGCCCGTCACCGACACCGATCTCGCCGTCCTCGCGCAGCGGGTGGAGGAGAGCATCCGCTCCACGGGCGCGTCGCAGATCGACGCGAACGACATCGGCCTCGCCATCCTGCCGCCGCTGCGCGAGCTCGACGAGGTCGCCTACCTCCGCTTCGCGAGCGTCTACCAGGCGTTCGACTCGCTGGACGACTTCGAGTCTGCGATCACCCTGCTCCGCGCCGAGCGCACCTCCGTGCCCCACAGCGCCGACGAGATCTGAGGCCCGGGTGTACCCGCTCCTGTTCCGCACCGTCCTGCGCCGCCTCGACCCGGAGCGGGCGCACCACCTGAGCTTCCCGGTGATCCGGGCCCTCGGAGCCCTCGCTCCGGTCCTGCGCCGGACCACCGTCCCGCGCGGAACGCCCGCGGTCGAGACGCTCGGCCTCCGCTTCGAGACCCCGTTCGGCGTCGCGGCCGGCTTCGACAAAGACGCCACCGCGGTCCTGGGCTTCGGCGCGCTCGGCTTCGGACACGTCGAGGTCGGGACCCTGACCGCTCGGGCGCAGCCGGGCAACGACCGGCCGCGCCTCTTCCGGCTGATCGCGGACCGCGCCGTCGTCAACAGGATGGGCTTCAACAATCACGGCGCCGAGGCCGCGGCGCAACGGCTGATCCGGCTGCGCAGCGCGCGCCGCCGCCCCGTGATCGGCGTGAACATCGGCAAGAGCCGGGTGGTCGAGGTGGACGACGCGATCGAGGACTACCTGATCAGCACGCGCCTGCTCGCGCCGCTCGCCGACTACCTCGTCGTGAACGTCAGCTCGCCGAACACCCCCGGGCTCCGCGGCCTGCAGGAGATCGACCGCCTCGAGCCGCTCCTCGCGGCCGTCAAGGACGCCGCCGACACGACGCCCCTGCTGGTCAAGATCGCCCCGGACCTCTCCGACGACGAGGTCGGCCGGGTCGCCGAGCTCGCCGTCCGCCTGGGTCTGGACGGGATCATCGCGACCAACACCACACTCTCCCGGGAGGGCCTCTCGACCGACCGCGCCGTGGTCGAGGCGGCCGGCGCCGGCGGCCTCTCCGGTGCCCCGCTGGCCGCGCGCTCGCTCGAGGTGCTCCGCGTGATCCGCGGCGTCGTCCCCGCGGCCTTCTGCGTGATCTCCGTCGGAGGAGTCGAGACGGCCGAGGACGTGCGCGAGCGCCTCGACGCGGGCGCCACCCTCGTCCAGGGCTACACCGCCTTCATCTACCGCGGGCCCCTGTGGGCTCGGGACATCAACCGGGGACTGGCCCGCGCCTCCTGACCCGCCGTGCACCACGAAGGGCCCCCGGAGCCGCGCGAGGCGCGACCGCAGGGGCCCTTCGTGGTCCGCCGTCCGACTACTCGGGGAAGGCGCGGCGCTTGACCTGGGGCTTCGGCAGTCGCATGACGCGCAGCTGGAGGGCGCGCATC